>JBBQXI010000018.1:0-20516 GCA_038209805.1 Bacteroidales bacterium
TTACAAACTTCGTGTACTGATAACGCTGAGCAAAAAGGAATCGGATACCGATCTGAACATCAAAACTCAATTTGCCAATGTGGTGAATAACCCGACCAAATACCCTGTAATGACTTCTTTGGATGATAACCTGAAGTTCACATACAACAGCTCCGACACAAAATATCCGCTAAATCAGGATAATTACGGACAGACGGCCACCCGCAACAACATGGCGGCCACTTACCTGAATACTCTGGTGTCACTCAAAGACCCACGTACTTTCATTGTTGCCGATCCGGCTCCTGCTAAAATTAAAGCAGGCCTGACAGCATCCGATTACGAAGCTTATGTTGGAGCAAGCTCGGGCGAAAGCTTGGACGACATGTCAACTAAAATGTTGAACGGAGATTATTCCCCAATCAGTAAAAGTCATTATTATAGCTCGTACCTTGGCGAACCTTGTATTCAAATTGGTTATTCCGAAGTGTGCTTTAGCATTGCCGAAGCTATTAATCGCGGTTGGGTTGCCGGAAATGCAGAAGATTACTATTCCAAAGGCATTAAAGCTTCGTGGACTTTTCACGGGGTAACCGATGTTGAAACAAAATGGACTGCCTATTATGCACAGCCTTCAGTAAAATTAAGCAGCACATCTGCCACTGCACTTACTCAGATTTTAACTCAGAAATACCTGGCATTCTTCCAGAATTCGGGATGGGAAGCTTACAACAATTACCGCCGTACAGGTGTACCAACTTTCCTGACTGGCCCCGGAACTGCTAACAGCGGACGTATTGCCAAACGTTGGCAGTATCCAAGTTCTGAACGGACGACCAACGCCACCAATTACAATGCAGCTCTGACTAGTCAATTTGGCGCTGCAACCGACGACATCAATTCGGAAATGTGGATCATCAAATAAACAGCATCGTTCATATATATTCCCTCTGTTTGATTTCCCTGACAGCTTTTGCTGTCAGGGTTTTATGGTAAGATATTTATTTAAAACATTGATCAGCACTATGAATCAACTCAAAAACATTAAGGCGGTTATTTTCGATTGGGCTGGAACGATCATCGACTACGGTTGCATAGCACCAACGCAGGTTTTTATAGAAGTTTTCCGTAAAAGCGAAATTATTATTACCATGGAAGAAGCACGAACTCCGATGGGATTGGCAAAAAAAGATCACGTTCGGGCGCTTCTCGGGTTTGATACTGTGCAAAAACAATGGCTGACCGAATATGGTCGGGTTCCATCTGAAGCAGATGTGGAAAGTATTTATTCTGAATTGGAACCAGCCCTGGCTGAAATTGTAAAAGACTATTGCGACCCAATTCCCGGAGCGATTGAGTTGATTAATTCACTCAAAAAACAAGGTATCAAAGTAGGTACAACTACTGGTTATGTCGAAGAAATGATGAACAATATTATTCCAATGACCACCGCAGCCGGTTTATTACCCGATGCAATTATTAGTTCTTCGGAAGTTTCTGCTGGCCGCCCGGCTCCCTGGATGATTTACCTGAATTGTGAGATTATGGATGTTTATCCGCTCAGCCAAATGGTGAAAATTGGAGATACGGTAGCCGATATTGAGGAAGGTAAAAATGCAGGGATGTGGACGATTGGGTTAACCAAGTCGGGAAACGAGTTGGGATTGTCGCTCGCCGATGCCAATGCTGCCGACCCTGTTTGGTTGGCCGAAAAGATTGCTTTTGCAGGCCGTAAATTGTTGAATGCCGGAGCCGATTTTGTGGCCGAAGGTGTTTGGGATTGTTGGTCTGTTCTGGAAGAAATTGATCGGCAAATTAAGACCGGTGTCTCGACCGATCATCAGGATTTACCTAATGTTACAAAGGGAAAACCACTGTTTAATTATTTCCCCATTTTCTTTTAATATACCAAATAACCAATGGCCAAAGCTATTTCTCCCGAATTGAAAAGGTGGAGGTTACAAATCTTTTCGGTGACCTGGCTCGCGTATTTTGGAATGTATTTTTGCCGGAAAAACTTCAGTGTGGTCATGCCGGTATTGAGCCGCGAATTGCATACCTCGAAAGATGAATTTGCAGTTGTCATTACCGTTTACAGCCTCATGTATATGATTGGCCAATTTCTGAACGGCTACCTGAGCGACCGCCACGGGCCACGTTTGATTGTAGGTATCGGGCTTTTGCTTTCGGTTATTTCAAACTTTATGATGGGATGGATGGGAACTGTTGGTTCGTTCCTTTTCCTGATGGGATTAAATGGTTTTGGGCAGTCATCGGGTTGGTCGGGACTGATTAAAAACCTGACTCCATGGTTTAAGAAGAAAGAACGCGGCGTAGTCATGTCGTATTGGACCACTTGCTATGTGATTGGCGGGATGGCTGCCACTGCATTTGCAACTTACTGGCTCTCCAATCAAAGTATCTTGGTTAGTATGTCTTGGCGACGGGCATTTCTGGCACCATCCATATTGTTGCTTGTCGTTTCGCTAGCCTACATCCTGATGGCTCGGAATGATCCGGCAGATGTGAATCTCGAATCCTTCGAAAAGAGCACGGACACACCAAAGGGCAAACGAAAAGAAAAAGCGGCTCAATTGGAAGTACTAAAAAATGGAGCTGTTTGGATTGCTGCAATCATGTATTTCTTCGTCAAGTTTACCCGATACGCTTTCCTTTTCTGGCTTCCGTTATATTTGTCCGAAGCGCTTAAATATTCCGACCAACAGGCCGGATACACATCGATTGCTTACGAGGCTTTCGGCTTTTTTGGCATACTTGCCGCCGGTTATGCTTCCGATTACCTTTTCAAATCGCGTCGTTTTCCAATTAGCTCCATCATGCTTTTCTGTCTAGCTTTCGTGTTGTATTTACAACCTCATCTCAGTCCGCTAGGCATCGTTCCAACCATCGTTTCCATCGGATTGATTGGCTTTTTCACGTATGGACCCGATTCAATCATGTCGGGAGCAGCGGCAATGGACTTTGGGAAAAACCACGGTGCAGCACTTGCTGCCGGAGTAATTAACGGAGTTGGATCAGCCGGACAGTTGCTTTCACCTTTCGCTGTGGCTTACGTATCGGGTAAATATGGCTGGGATGCCCTGTTTGGGTTATTCGTATTTGTTACCTTAATCGCAGCATTTTTGCTTATTCTGAAATGGAATTATGGAAAAGAAAATCAGGAAGCCGAATCGGAGAATACACTAATCCAAACTCCAGAATTATCAACAATAACCGAATAATACCGATCAATATGGACAATAAACTATTTACCCCAGGGCCACTAAATACAAAACAATCAGTTAAAGAAGCTATGCTTCACGACATGGGTTCGCGCGACAAAGAGTTTCTGGAAATGGTAAAGGAAATCCGAAGTGAGTTGCTAAACATTGCAGGAGTGACTACCGAAGATGGATACGATACTGTGCTGATGCAGGGTTCAGGAACTTTTGGTGTCGAGTCGGTTATTTCGACCGTCATTCCCAGTTTTGGGCATTTGCTGCTTCTAACCAATGGCGCTTATGGTGACCGAATTATACAAATGGCTGAAGTATATGGAATAAGGACAACGACGCTAAAATATAAAGAGAATATTGTCCCATCGGTTGAAGATGCCGAAGAAATCCTGTTAGACGACGAAACTATAACGCACATAGCTATTGTTCATTGCGAAACTACAACAGGTATTTTTAATGATATTGAAGGGATAGGGCTACTGGCCAAAAAATTCAGCAAAATATTCATAGTTGATGCCATGAGCAGCTTTGGCGCTGTGCCAATCGACCTGAAAATGTTAGACATTGATTTCCTGATTTCTTCCTCCAACAAATGTATTGAAGGAGTTCCCGGCTTTTCGTTTGTGATTGCAAAATCTGAAATTCTCGAACGATGTGCCGGACAAGCCAGAACCGTTTCGCTCGATTTATACAGCCAATGGGTTGATCTGAAAAAAAGTAACCAATTTCGTTTCACTCCACCCATCCAATCTATTTTAGCATTTCGCAAAGCAATTGATGAACTCAAAACTGAAGGCGGAGTTGTAAAGCGCTCCGAGCGTTACCAGAAAAACTATCGCAGATTAATAAAAGGAACCGAAGCCATCGGATTAAAAACATATCTGAATAAAAAAGATCAGGGATATATCATCACGTCGTTTCTATTTCCAGACCATCCAAATTTTGATTTTACACGATTCTATGAAAGCCTGCATCAGCGCGGACAAGTGATTTACCAAGGAAAATTAAGCGATACGAATTGTTTCAGGATTGGAAATATTGGTCAATTGTATTTGGAAGACATTGAAAAACTATTGCTAATAATAGGAGAAGTTTTGGACGAAATGGGAATTTAGCCACCCAATTTGCTTGTCGAATAATTGTACTTTTTATCTGTCTGTAACATTTTAATAATTTTGAATATTTAATATTTTTACTGAATATCAGGCATATAAAATTTTTGTAACATACAATTAATAAATGTGTAATTGAACTGTAACAATATTGAAGAAAATTTACATCGTTTTTTAACAAGTAAAATTTAATATTGAAACATGAGAAAAAGTTTGATTGCTTTATTGTTCTTATCTCTATGGTTTTTTAACGCAAATGCTCAGGAAGCAACAGTTAACGAAAAGCTTACCGAAATAAATGACAAAGTAGAAGGTTTGATTGAACGGCTTGCAACTGACGAAGCTGATCTGTCTAAACTTACCAAAATTAAAGTTTCAGGTTATATGCAGGCACAGTATCAACATTTTGAAAATCTGAACGCTCAGCCTACAAATTATCTTTCTCTACGACGTGCCAGATTAAAATTCACCTATCAGGCAGCCGACGGAGTGAAATTTCTGTTGCAACCTGATTTTTTACCTGGCTCGGTTTCATTGAGAGAGGCCTATGTGGTTTTAAACGACCGCTGGACCAAATCGTTTAGTTTATGGATGGGAAAATTTAACCGCCCAAACTACGAAGTTGAGTATTCATCGGGTCAGCTTGAAAACCTTGAACGGTCGTTGATCATTCGCACTTTATATCCAGGCGAATACGCAATGGGCGCTAAACTCGAATATAATCCTGAAAATACACCGGTGCACTTGCAATTGGCTTTGCTGAATGGTAATGATGGATTAACTATCAATAACAATGCAGGAACTAACCTGAATAGCAATGAAAACAAAGATTTTGACAACTATAAAGACATCATGATTCGCGCAACTTACAACTTGAGTCTGGGAAGTTTCGGCGGACTTGATTTTGGTGGCAGCGGCTACTTTGGATCATTAAAATCGAATGCAGTAAAGACTTTAAGCAGCGACTATACTACCATTAAAGATATTAATGTTGGTGATGCAGTTCAGAGGAATTGGTTCGGTGGCGAGTTCCAGTTGTTTGTCGACGTATTGGGTGGAATGTCGTTGAAAGGCGAATACCTTGCCGGGAAAAATGCTTCAATTGGTTATTCTCCGGTAGCTGCATCAGGAACAACAGCCGCGATTCCGGGAGTTGCCAATTTCCAGAATAATTTCTCAGGATATTACCTTTATTGGATTAAGAATCTGGGTAAGAAGAACCAGTTTTCGTTCCGATACGACTACTACGATCCGAATACCGACATCACAGGTAAAGATGTTACAATAACAAAATACACCTCGGCTGATGCTACTACTCTAAAAAACAGGGTAAGTGGTAAAAGCGATTTGGCTACCACAACTTTCGGATTTGCATTACATCACTATTTCGACGACAACATTCGCATTTCGTTAAACTATGACATTGTAAATAATGAAAAGGTAAGCGCTGCCGGACTATTGACCGAAAACTATACCAAAGCTGATGGAACTGTTGTGAAAAACGGACTTGACTACAGCAAGAATGTTAACAACAACGTTTTAACGTTTAGAATTCAGGCTAAATTTTAATTGAAAATTATAACAATATTAAAACAGAAAAAAATGAAATCATTTGATATTAAAAAGTTTGCAGTAATCGCCATTTTATTAGGAATGGTAGGTTTTGCTTTTGCACCTGCTACCAATAAAATCGTAGTAAAAGGTTCTGATACTTTAGTTATTCTTGCTCAGAAATGGGCCGAAGTTTACATGAAAAGCAATCCAAGCACAGCCATACAGGTAACTGGAGGTGGTTCTGGAGTGGGAATCTCGGCCTTAATTAACGGAGCTACCGACATTGCCAATGCCAGCCGCAAAATGAAACCATCGGAAAAAGACAAATTGAAAGCCAGATACAATACACTTGGTGTTGAAGTGGCCTGTGCTAAAGACGGAATTACTGTTTATCTGAATCCTTCAAACAAGGTAAAAGAATTGACCATTAAACAATTAGGCGACATGTTCAGTGGCAAAATTACAAACTGGAAAGACGTTGGCGGTGCTGATGCCGACATCAAACTTTATGGACGCGAAAATAGTTCAGGTACTTATGTTTTCTTTCAGGAAAACGTAGTGAAAGGCGATTATGCTTCAAATTGTCAGACCTTGCCAGGAACTGCTGCGGTGGTAAATGCAGTGAAGAAAGATCCAAACGGAATCGGTTACGGTGGAGCAGCTTATGCCGAAGGAATTGAAATCTGTAAAGTAAAAAAGGATGACAATAGTCCAGCTTACGCTGCCAATGCTGAAACCATCAAAAACGACCAGTATCCAATTAGCCGTTACTTATTCATGTATTTGAAAAACAGGCCAACTGGTGAACTCAAAAAATACATTGACTGGATTTTAAGTCCTGAAGGTCAAAAGATGGTTGTTGAAGTAGGTTATTTCCCTGTAAAATAAATAAAGTGACTAAGTACTTAGGTATATTTTGGCTTTTGAATTACATCTTCGATTTATGACAAAAAAAACCAAGAAGGGGAAAAAATCAACGGAAAATAGTTCTGGTCTGATCGACATTACCCAAAGAAAATTCAGGTGGAGCGATTATCTGGCCGAGAAAATAATCAAAGGGGTTGCTTATTTGTCTATCACAATCGTTGTCCTGATTTTCATCTTTGTATTCAGGGAATCCCTCCCAATTTTTAAGTCTGGAAAAGCGCCTGCAAAAACTGAAGCCTCGACTGAAGTGCAGGAAACTTATGGTGAAGTCACAGATCAATCCAGCGCTCCGGAAGTACAGGAGACTTATGGAGAGGTTACCGACCAATCAGCTGATAGCAACGTTCAGGAAACTTATGGCGAAGTTACCGATCAGACATCGCAAACTACTGATTCCGATAAAAGCTATACCGTTAGCGCCGGAAGTGGATTCGACGACAATCGAAGTGCGCTCAAATCGTTGTTGACCAAAGACTGGGTGCCAGTTTCGGAAAATCCCCGTTATGGGATTATCGCTTTGATAATAGGCACATTTAAGATTACCGTCATTTCTATTTTATTTGCCGCACCTCTGGCCATTTTGGCTGCGTTATACACCGCGTCGTTTGCAAGTCGGAGGATGAAAGAAATTATAAAACCAACCATCGAACTATTGGCTGGATTTCCATCCGTAGTTATCGGATTTTTCGCATTGATGGTGTTGGCCTCTTTTCTTCAAAGTATGTTTCATTACGATACCCGATTGAACTCGTTTGTTGGAGGTATTGCGATGGGAATTGCAGCTATCCCGATTATTTTCACCATCACCGAAGATGCGCTTACCGCAGTTCCAAAAACATTTAACGAAGCCAGTCTGGCCTTAGGAGCTTCCAAATGGCAGACCGCTTTTTTTGTCATCCTTCCGGCAGCTACTCCCGGAATTTTTGCCGCGGTACTTCTTGGAATTGGCCGCGTTTTTGGCGAAACCATGATTGCTTTGATGGCAACCGGTAATGCGGCACTAATGGGCTTAAATCCTTTCGAATCGGTTCGAACACTGGCTGCTACCATTGGCGCGGAGATGGCTGAAGTGGTTTTTGGCGATACACATTACAATGTGCTCTTTCTCATCGGGTCTTTGTTGTTCATCTTCACTTTTATCCTGAATGCCATTGCTGAATTCTATGTGAAAGGGAAATTAATGAAAAGAATACAAGGGAAATGATCAAGAGCTTCAAAAATAATATCAAAGGTATTCTGATCGAAGGACTCACGCTTTCATCAGCTTTACTAATTATTGCGATTATCGTTGTGATGATCGCCGTAATTGTTATCGGTGGAAAAGACCAGATCTCCTGGGAATTTCTGACCAGTTTTCCTGAAGACGGAATGACTAAAGGCGGAATCTTTCCGGCAATATACGGAACTGCTTTGCTGGTTGTAATCATGTCGGTTGCTGCCGTTCCGTTTGGAACTATTACCGCCATTTACCTCACCGAATATGCCAACGAAAATGCCATTATTGCAAAGGTTATTCGTTTTGCAGTGCGCACACTAGCCGTAATCCCGTCGATTATTTACGGTCTGTTCGGACTCGGATTCTTTATCAAGTTTGTAGGCGTGCAAATGGATAATACCTTCATGGGTGGACAACTAAAATGGGGTCAGCCTAATATTCTTTGGGCCAGTTTAACCATGGCGCTGCTCACATTACCGGTTGTTATCGTTTCGGTTGAAGAAGCCTTGAAAACGGTCCCGAAAGATTTACGGGCGGCTAGTCTGGCTCTTGGAGCTACCAAATGGCAAACCATCTGGAAAGTCGTTCTTCCGGGTTCTATTTCAGGAATCATGACCGGTACTATTTTGGCCGTTAGCCGCGGAGCTGGCGAAGTTGCTCCAATCCTTTTCACCGGAGTGGCCTATTATGTTGCAACACTTCCAGCCTCGTTCAGCGACCAGTTTATGGTTTTGGGATACCACATTTATGTGATGACCACGCAATCGGCCAATGTCGATCAGACTCTGCCAATTCAGTTTGGAACTACGTTAGTTCTTTTGGCGCTTACGTTTATCCTGAATATTTCAGCCATTGTTTTACGATACCGAATCAGACAGAAAAAATCAAATTAATATGACTGTTGAAAAAATACTTACCGAGAACATGGATCTTTATTACGGAGCCAAACAGGCTCTGAAAAAAATTTCCATTAAAATCCCGGAGAAAAAGGTGACTGCCTTTATTGGCCCGTCAGGATGCGGAAAATCAACATTCCTCAGAAGTTTAAACCGCATGAATGACCTGATTGACGGGGTAAAAATTGAAGGAAACATTCTGATTGACGGCATAAATATTTACGATCACAACATTGACGTGGTCACCCTCCGGAAAAAGGTGGGAATGGTATTCCAGAAGTCGAATCCGTTTGCAAAATCGATATACGAAAACATCGCATATGGCCCGCGTATCAACGGACTAAAAGATAGGAAACAGCTCGACGAAATTGTTGAAACAGCATTAAAGAATGCCGCCATTTGGGACGAAGTAAAAGACCGTTTGGGTGATTCGGCTCTCGGCTTATCAGGTGGTCAACAGCAACGACTCTGTATTGCACGAACTTTGGCGGTTAATCCTGAAATCGTGTTGATGGACGAACCGGCCAGTGCACTTGATCCGCTGTCTACCTCGAAAATTGAAGAACTGATCGTTCAACTGAAAGAGAACTATACCATCGTAATCGTGACTCATAACATGCAGCAGGCTGCGCGAATCAGCGATAACACCGCTTTTTTCTATCTGGGCGAACTGATTGAATACGATAAAACCAAGAAGCTATTTACCAATCCGGATAAGAAACAAACCGAGGATTACATTACCGGACGATTTGGATGATGGCCTCATCCCCAACCCTTCTCCAAAGGAGAAGGGAGCTTGGCCGTAAAGTTTTTGGTGGCTTACATTCTAAAAGTAAATGTTATATAAACCGTTTTTTATTCCCCTCCTTCGGAGGGGTTAGGGGAGGCTAATATGGAAAACAGAATTTTCGATTCGGAGCTTGAAAAGCTGGACCACAAAGTGGTGCAGATGTGCTCGCAGGTGAACCAGCAAATAAACGATGCGCTTAAGGCATTAAAAGAATATGACTTGAAGCTGGCCAAGAAGGTGATTAACGATGATAACGCGGTTGATACGCTTGATGTGAAAATTGACAGGCTTTGCCAAAAGATTTTTGCCTTGCAACAACCTGTTGCTTCCGACCTGCGCTATATTCTTTCAGCCCTTAAAATTAACAACGATCTGGAAAGAGTTGGAGATCATGCGGTAAGCATTGCCAAGCGAATTGAGCCTCTCGAAGATTACCGACAACTGGTGGCCGACCTCGGCGTTGAAAATGTTAGCGAAATAACTTCGTTGCTTTTTGCCGATGTTCTGGAACTGGTTAAAACACACGATCTGGAATACTGCCAGAAAATTTACCGTCGGTCAGCTTTATTAAAAGAAGGTTGCGAAACAATCGCTGCAAAGATTCTTTCAGAAATGATGCACAAATCGGAAGTGGTGGTGGTGGCCTCCAATATTTTGATTATTGTGAACCTCATTGAGCGTATTGCCAGTTACTCCAATAACATTGCCGAGTCGATCACCTTTGTGGTTGAAGGTGAAATTGTAAAGCATAGGAAGAATATCCAGTAATTCTTAAATGTATTGGAAAAATTAAACCCGCCTTCTCCTTTTGAAAAGAGTCAGCGGGTTTGGTCTAATATCCACCACAATGCATCTATTAGGCTGTCGGTTCTGTTTTTTTTGTCATTAATGGCCGTGCGTCGTGCCAGCAAGTCGGCATAGTATTTACGAGCCGTATTCAGCAGGCTAAGAGTTTGAACAAAAAGGGGAGCTTCCAACGCTTTAGTCATAGCCAACACATAAGTGTTAAACTCACCGGGCTAGTGCTGATTTGCAATCAGCACTTTGAAGTTCTGGATTTGTAATCCATCGGTACAATTTCGAATACTAAAATTCCCTAACTTTATGCTTATGGGAATCAACAATAAGATATCACAAGGTTATGCCTATTATCTTACTCTGACTATAGAGGAATGGATTGATGTTTTTTCGCGCCCAATTTATAAACACATTATTGTTGATTCATTGAATTATTGTATTGCGAATAAAGGAATGGAAGTCTATTGCTGGTGCTTGATGAGTAATCATTTGCACCGAATTGCCTGTGCAAGTGAAGAAGGAAATTTATCAGATATTCTTCGTGATTTTAAAAAATTCACAAGTAAAGCAATCATTGAAGCGATTAAAGAAACCCCCGAAAGCAGGCGAGAGTGGATGTTGAATTTATTCTGGTATGCAGGAAAGAACAATAAGAAGATAAAGTATTTCAAGGTTTGGCAAGATGGTAACGATGCACAAGAAATTCATACCACCGCTCTTCTTGATGAAAAAATGAACTACATTCATAATAATCCTGTAAAGGCTGAATTGGTTGCAAGTCCGGAGAATTATCTATATAGTTCTGCACGTGATTATTCAGGCGAAAAAGGGTTGGTTGAAATACTTTTTGCGTAGGTAAACGCGGATCACAGATCCGCCATTAGGAGGTGTCGATTGCAAATCGACACCAGCCATCCTCAACAATATTGGGCTATATCCGCAAGAGCTTGGTTGTATCAAAATGATCATAAAAAACGGTGTACATGTAATTTTCATTCTCCATTCGAGGGTTTGATTGTGTTAAACCTTTTACACAAAAGAGCAACATCATTGCTGAAATAAAATATATTGATTTCATTTTTTCGAAAATTTAAGTTGGTAATTTATTGTTAGTCCGTAAAAAAACCGGTGCCGATAATATCCCATCCAATTGTCTTTTAGCCTGTATCCCACTTCAGGTGCAATTTCAATTTGGCGGGAAGGAAATAAAATCCCAGCATTAAAGACAATATCTGCAAATGAGTCGTTATTGCTGTAGGAGATAATTTCTTTTGGATTTAAGTACTCCCATCTTATATGCCCATAATGTTCGCTGTCCGATAATTTTGTTTGCCCGTATGAAAGCCCTATCGATGAATACAGACCTATTTTTTCTCTTTTTAAAAAATATTTTTTATACCCTATTGAAAAACTTGGTTCACTATACCGAAATCGTAGTATATCGTATCTGGTCGAAGAAATAAAACACATCCGATAATTAACGCCGACGAGAAAATAATTTTTATCATCAGCTTGATATTGATAAAAAAGTTCTATTCCGGGATTGAGAGGGAATAAATAATAACCATCAATATTGCTAACATCGGCCCCAACGGCAATGCCTTGTTTTTCTTGAAAATGCGTTAATTCCACACTAAAAACCAAACTACTTCTGCTTTCTTGTTTAGGGAAAGTCTTTTTTAAATAGGTTGAATCGTTTTTCTGTTGAGTGTACGCCCATATTGAGCTACACCAAAAGAAGAAGAGTATGAATAGTTTAAATTTTGCCATAAAATTTGTTTTTAAAAGATTAACAATTAAGGTTTGTAAAAAAGACTGCGATACCTTACTGTGAATTAGGTGGAGGCCGTTCCATGTTTTTGGTTTTTAGGATGGTTGGCTGTTAAATAAACATATACTATTGATTCCAAAAACCACAAAAGGTTGCGCCGGGCAATGTGTGTTTGTCAACATAAAATAACAATTAATACCGGTATGGCTTAAGCACAAGAAGAATATTCAGTAATAAATTTGTTTCTGTTCCGTTATCAGAATCAGCAATATCGGTTTAGAGCTGTTTTAAGTTTGAATTGTGTGATACAAGTCATATTTAACCATCATCCGGCTGAGTAATATTGCGCCAAAATTTTACTGATATGAGAAAGATGCTTCAGGGACGGCTATCCATTTTTAAATTCGAAAGTTTTAAGAAGTATAAAAATATTACCCATTTCGTTACTACAAAAGAAGGTTGGGTATCAGGTACTAAACCACGTTTCACGGGCGATACAGAATCCATTTATTCAGAGTTTCGAAAAGAGTTGGCATTTTCGTGTGAAACCGATGTCAAACAGTTTATATTTCCCCGGCAAACGCATTCTGATCGGGTTGTTGTTGTTACCTCCGAAAATTATACGAACACGATTGACGACACTGATGCGTTAATTACCAACGAACCCGGATTATTTATTTGTGTTCAAACGGCCGATTGTGTACCAATCTTGCTATTCGATCCGCAGAACAAAGTGGTGGCAGCTATTCATGCCGGTTGGAAAGGGACAATCTCGAAAATTGCTAAGAAAACAGTTCAGCAGATGACCGAAACATTTGGATGCAATCCAGACGACATTGTTGCCGGAATCGGGCCTTCCATCCACATGCATGCCTACGAAGTTGGGCCTGAAGTTGTGTCAGCCGTTGAGGCTAGTTTCAGCAATTACCCCGCGTTGCTTAAGCCATCGATGAATGAAGGCAAGGCATACTTCGATTTGTGGGAAGCCAATCAAACGGTGCTGATGGAATCGGGTATTTCAGAAAAAAACATTGAACTGATGGGTCTTTGCTCATTCGAACAGGCCGATCTGTTTTATTCGGCTCGCCGTGATGGAGCCGACACTGGCCGGATGGTGAGTGGAATCAAGTTGGTATAAATAAAAAACCTTTCAGGGTTCGAGCCTGAAAGGTTAAGACTAAAAGAGTAAAAGACTAAATCACAAAATCAATCGGGCTTATTTATTGTATTTGAATTGGGTATTTAAATTGTTTTATGCCTGCGAAAAGTACTACTTCATATTTCCCTTTATCTAGTTTTGAAAGGTTCAATGCTTCCTGTAGATTGAATTCCCTACCAATGCTTTTGGTATAAATTATCTCGTTATTTTTAAAGAAGTGAAGTGTTATGTCTTCTTTGGTGAAATTCAAATACGTACATCTCAAAATACCGTTTTCGTATCCAAAAACAGGTTCGAGAGTTGTTTTTTCTTCGCCTACCTTGATTGTTCTATGTGACTTTTCGAATTGGCGCTCTGCTGTAATATCGTTGCTTACGACAGTAAGTTTGTATGTTCCATCTTCAAGAATCGAAAAGTCAAAAACTTTACGATAATTTTCTTCTGCTTTCGAGTTTTCCTTGAAATAAATTATTCTACCATTTTCATCAGCAATTGTGATGATGAAGTTACTGTTTGAGATAGAAGAGATGGTAACTACTGCTTTTTCAGCGTTTACAGGAAGAATGTTTACTTTCAGGTTTCCTGCTGCAAATAAGGTGTTCGCAAATGCTACAAGGGCGAACAAAAGGGTAATTTTTAACATTGTTTTCATGGTGTTCTGTTTTTTTGTTTCTGAACTGTTTAATTGTTTTCTACGATTGAATTGTTTTGCTATTGACATTATGCCAGTATAATGCCAGAGATGTAAATGTTAGTTATTCAGCTATATATCGACTTGGTAGTGCTTTGTCGATGTCAAACAATTTTACACTTGTTGTCTGTTTTATTTACATTCATTCAGACCACTTGGCGTTTCATTTGTCCGTATTTTCAGAATGATGTTTTTTGATCGAATAAGCCTAATCTATGCACCCTGACAACAGACATTTGTAATGAGATAAATATCCGGCATATAAAAAAACCTTTCAGGATCGCATACCTGAAAGGTTCAAACTAACACAAGTACAAAACCAACTCACAAGATCAATCGGAGTTATTTATTGTATTTGAACAGGGTATGTAAATCGCTTTACGCCGGCGTAAAGAACTGCTTCATATTTTCCCTTATCTAGTTTCGAAAGATTCAATGCTTCCTGTATATTGAATCCCCTACCGACATTTTTGGAGTAGATTAACTCATTATTCTTAAAGAAGTGAAGCGCCATATCTTCTTTGTTGAAATTCAGATACGAGCATCTCAAAATGCCAGCTTCGTATCCAAAGAAAGGTTCGATTGTTGTTTTTTCTTCGCCCACTACGATTTTACCATGCGATTTGTTAAACTGACGTTCGGCAGTTAAATCGTCGCTGACTACTGTTAATTTGTATGCTCCATCTTCAAGATCCGACAAATTATAAACCTTACGGTAATTTCCCTTTGTGCTCAAATTTTCCTGATAATAAATAATATTATCCTTGTCATCAGTAATAGTAAGGTTAAAATTGCTGTCGCTGAGCGTTGAGACGGCAACTACTGCCTTTTGATCGTTTACCGGAAGAATGTTTACTTTCAGGTTTCCTGCTGCAAATAAGGTGTTCGCAAATGCTACAAAAGCGAACAAAAATGTAACTTTTAACATTGTTTTCATGGTGTTCTGTTTTTGAATTGTTTAATTGTTTTGAATTGTTTAAATCGATTGATCCACATGGCTTTAGGTCAATATTTTGAATTGTTTTGTTGTTTCCTTTAAGGCAATAAAAATCCTATCAGCTCTAGGCTGAGTTTTAAACTTTAAACATTGAACATGGAACTTTAAACCTGCTTATCTGCTGTGAACATCGCCACCGCTCGACTCGTTGATGTCTTTGGTTTTTGGATTTCCGGAGTAGTAAATATCGCCTCCGCTACTTGCACTGGCATCGAGTTTCTCAGTCACATTTACTTTGATATCCGATCCGCTTGAAGTGCTGGCATTACAATTTTTCGACTGTAGGTCGCTGGCATCGATATCGCTCCCACTTGAGGCGCTAACTTCCAGATCGATCGCGGTACCTTTCAACGAGATATCCGATCCACTACTCGATCCAACGCTCAAATTGGTTACTTCAAGTTCAAGTTTAACGTCCGATCCGCTACTGGCATCTAAATTCAGTTTATCCAATTTTAAGCGTCCTTCCGAAATCACATCAGAACCTGCCGAAGCTTCCAGCTTATCGAGGGTTTTAAATGATACGTAAACTTTGCGTGGCTTGGTGTCCCATTTCATGTTAAACCACGATTTTTCCTTGATGTAAATTTTCAGGATTCCACCTTCAACTTCAGTAATAATTTTGTCCAAATCTTCCGATTGGGCTTCAACTGCAACTTCTTCGACAGATTTCTGGGTCAGGTATAAATCGATTCCGCTGGATACTGAAACGCCGTGAAATCCACTGATTTGGCGTGTTTGGCGGCCTGCATTAACGCCTGTTGCCTGCACACAGGCAGCAACGAAGAGAAAGAATGTAAATAGTTTAATTGTTTTCATGTGTTTTGTGTTTCTATCGTTTCTGTTGTTTCAATTGTTTGGCTTTGAAGCAGTTTATGCTTACTTTTTGTGGATATTTCCGCCTGAAGAAGTATTTACATCGGTTTCAGTTGGTTCGCCAAAGTAAACTATGTTACCACCGCTTGATGCTTTTGCTTCCAATCTTCCATTCACCGTTGACGAAACATTTCCACCGCTTGACGCTCTCATTTTGCAATTATCGGCCTTCAGTTCTTCGCCTTTCAAATTTGCTCCTGAAGAGGTTTCCATGTCAGCTTCTTTGGCCAGACCTGAGAGTTTAATGTTTGCTCCTGATGAACAATCGGCTTTTAGGTTTTTGGCATTTACGTCCATGGTGAGGTTGGCTCCTGATGAGGCTTTCAGTTCAAGGTTATCTGACATAATTTGATTCTGTGACCAGGCATTCGATCCGGATGAGGTTTGTACGCCTGAAAGTTTTTCGACAGTAACCATTACCTTTTTCTCCTTTGCCCAACGAACGTTTTCATTGACAGATATTTTCAAAACGCTACCTTCAACTTTAGTTTCAATCACTTCGTGCAGATTGTTATCAGCAATTACAACTACTTTGGCTGGACTTCCCTGCGTAACGTAAACATTCATTCCACGGCTTACATGAATTTGATCGAACTCGCCAACTTGTCGGATTTCTTCGGTCACATTTCCGTTGCCTTTAACGGACGGCCCCATGAACCAACAAGATGAAAGAAATAAGGTTAAGAATGCAAAGACTCCGATCAATTGAATTTGTTTCGTTTTCATAGTTTGATTGTTTTAATTGAATAGACGCGTGAAAATTGATTTCGTTACTAAAATTAGGAAGGTCGGACCAGAAAAAATCAGTTTTTTCGTTGAACGGCTCTTTTTTACCGGTGAAGACAAAATATTCAGGCTTGAAGATAAAATGAAGGATTGACCTTATGTGTGAGGGAACTAATTTTTGGATTTAGTAACTATTCCAAATAAGAATGATCCGATGAATTAGCCTCATCGGATCATTAAAGATGTAAAAATTTTATTCATCCGATGACTGGATTTCATCGGATGAATTATGTCTTAATTGGCAGTCTTGCGCTCAATTTCTCTCAGGTTGTCCATTTTTTTCTTCTGAAGGAAGCCTTTGATATCGTACAGGTGTTCTTTGATCTGCTTATTTCCGAATTCGTATACTTTTTCAGCCAGTCCATCCAAAAAATCGCGATCATGCGAAACCAGAATAATCGTTCCATCAAAATCTTTCAGCGCACTTTTCAGGATGTCTTTGGTGCGCATATCCAGATGATTGGTAGGCTCATCGAGAATGAGCAAATTCACTGGTTCGAGCAGTAATTTAATCATGGCTAGTCGTGTACGTTCGCCTCCTGAAAGCACCCTGACTTTTTTAGAAATGTTGTCGCCGCTGAACATGAATGCGCCCAGCATATCTTTAATTTTTGTCCGGATATCGCCCACAGCGACATCGTCAATGGTTTGAAAAACGGTCAGTTCTTCATTGAGTAACGAAGCCTGATTTTGTGCAAAATAGCCAATCAGGGCATTGTGCCCGAGCGTCATTTTGCCCTCGAAATCAATTTCGTTCATAATGGCTTTTATCAAGGTCGATTTTCCTTCACCATTTTTACCAACAAAAGCAACTTTTTGGCCACGTTCAATGGTCAACGAAGCATTTTTGAAAACCACATGATCGCCGTATCGTTTTGTCATGTCTTCTACAATCACCGGATAGTTTCCGGAGCGGGGCGAAGGTGGAAATTTCAGGCGGAGAGCGGATGTATCCACTTCATCCACTTCGACGATTTCAAGTTTTTCGAGCATTTTTACGCGCGATCCAACCTGTAAAGTTTTTGAATAGGTTCCTTTAAAACGATCGATGAACTCTGTCGTTTCAGCAATAAAACGTTGCTGCTCGTCGAAAGCTTTTTGCTGCTGCTCGCGGCGTTCTTTGCGCAATTCAAGGTAATGCGAATAATTAACTTTGTAATCGTAAATTCGACCCATCGTCACTTCGATGGTGCGGGTGGTGATGTTGTCGACAAATGCCCTGTCGTGCGAAATCACAATCACGGCCTTAGCGCTGTTGATCAGGAACTCTTCCAACCACTGAATCGATTCAATATCCATATGGTTGGTTGGCTCATCGAGTAAAATTAAATCAGGTTTTTGCAACAGAATTTTGGCCAGTTCAATGCGCATGCGCCATCCACCGCTGAATTCGCTGGTCGGGCGTGTAAAATCTTCGCGCATGAAACCGAGTCCCAACAGGATCTTTTCAACTTCAGCATCAAAATTTATTTCTTCAATCGAATAGTATTTTTCGCTTAGCGTTGATACGCGCTCAATCAGATCGGCATAATATTCCGATTCGTAATCAGTGCGAACAGTGAGTTCTTCATTCATGGCAGCAATCTCGCGTTCCATCTCAAAAATCCGGGCAAAAGCCTGAGAAGCTTCTTCAAAAACAGTCCGGTTATCTTCGGTTAACAAATGCTGGGGCAAATAAGCAATCACGGCATCTTTGGGTGTCGAAATCCTACCTTTATTGGGAGTCCACTCGCCAGCAATTACTTTTAACAGAGTCGATTTTCCTGCTCCATTCTTTCCCATCAAGGCTATGCGGTCTTTTTCGTTAATCACAAACGAGACATCCGAAAAAAGCGCCGATCCGCTAAACTCCACCGTAACTCCGTCAACTGAAATCATTCTATCTTAATTTTTTAGAAGGCGCAAAGATAAACGATTTACCTTAAGTACACTTTATACTTTTTTATCACGGATAAAATCCACAATTTTTTAATATGCATCGGTAATCCATTTAAAAGTGGATAGAAAAGAAAGAGACCATTTCTGCCAATGATTATGCGGGTATGAACAAGATAGCGGGTTAGATTCATGCGCACTTTAGAACAAACTGTGCTGATAAATCTGGCAATACTTAAAATTAGCTTAAATCTGCTGCCCGACCACATCAACGAACTCCGGAAAGAAGGGATGCCATTGCGCATTATCGACGGGGCAACCGACCGACTACGTCCGGTTCTGATGACTGCACTGGTTGCTAGTTTGGGTTTCATCCCGATGGCTTTTAACTCAGGCCCTGGCTCAGAAGTTCAGCGACCATTAGCCACTGTTGTAATTGGCGGACTGATTACATCAACATTCCTTACCTTACTGGTTTTACCAATAATATACTATTGGGTTGAAGGAAAGCGCGAAAAGAAATTAGCTGAAAAAATTGTGGTGATTGAAGGTGAATAAAAAAGAGTTTAATTTAATCTTTTGAAACAACATCTTCCGAACCAAAATTGAAAATATCCGAAGGTGTTCTTGAATTCTTCATAATTTGGAGCAATTCCTGGACGATCTTCGGATTTTTTGCTGCGACATTGTGCTCTTCACCCTGATCAGTTTTCAGGTTGTACAATTCGGTGGTAATTTTTTCAGGAATGGAGATATTGTAACGAACCAGTTTCCAATCGCCTTTGCGAACGGCTTGCCGGCCATTGTTTTCGTGAAATTCCCAATACATACTTTGGTGGATTTTCTGTCCTGATTTTCCCAAGAGTGTTGGCAGAAAAGATATTCCGTCAATCTTATCCGGAGTTTTGATCCCGACAATGTCGGCGATGGTTGGCATCACATCCCAGAAAGCGGAAATCAGGTCGCTTTTTGATCCAGCGGCAATCTTTCCTTGCCAGCAAACAATCATAGGTTCACGTATTCCACCTTCGTACAAATCGCGCTTGTAACCTTTAAGGGAGCCGTTGCTATCGAAATATTCCGGGTCGGCGCCTCCTTCGATGTGTGGACCATTATCAGACGAAAATACGATGATTGTATTTTTGTCGAGGCCAAGTTCTTTCAACCTGGCAACTATTTCGCCCACTTGCTGATCGAGTAAAGTAATCATAGCCGCAAAAGCTGCATGAACTTCCATTTGGGTTCCATAAGATCCTTTGCGGAAACCTTCTGATCCGGACTCCGCGCCTTTATAGCTCTTTTCAGGTAAAAATTTGCCCCTAAACTCCTTCATGTTTTCTTCCGGAGCTACTAATTCAGCGTGAGGAATAGTTGTAGGATAAAACAGAAAGAAAGGCTTGTCCTTATTCTTTTCAATGAATTGAAGCACCCGTTGTTGTATCAAAGTCGGGGCATATTCACCAAACTGATCGCCAGAATTGCTTTCAAGAATAACTTTGGTTTGATTATCCCACAAATGGTCGGGATAATAGTTGTGCGCCAGGCTCTGGCAATTGTATCCGTAAAATTCGTCAAATCCTTGTTTGTTCGGATCACCTTCCGACCCAACTGGTCCAAGTCCCCATTTTCCAAAAGCGCCGGTAGTATATCCAGCACCCTTCAGCATTTCAGCAAGAGTGAATGACCGATCAGGAAGTGGATATTGTCCTTCAGGCTTCATCGATTTGTTGCCTCTGATTGGTGTATGTCCGGTTGTTAATCCTGTCATTAACGACGAACGCGACGGTGCACAAACAGCGCATCCGGCATAGTGTTGCGTGAAAAGCATTCCCTGATTGGCAAGCCGATCGATG
>JBBQXI010000019.1:0-20417 GCA_038209805.1 Bacteroidales bacterium
CCCGGGTGGTGAAGCCAGTGGCTCTGGATTTTATACTTACGCACTTGCATGGGGAATCAATAATGGATTGTTGAGTAAGGATAAATATCTTCAAGTAGTTCAGAAAGCATGGAAAGGAATGAATTCACTTATCCAACCTGACGGACATGTAGGTTGGTGTCAGCCAATTGGTGCCGATCCAAAAAAGAATTTCTCTGCTGAAAGTTGGGAGGTTTATGGTACCGGAGCATTTCTACTTGCTGGCAGCGAAGTCATAAAACTGAAAAAATGAGCATTAAAATCAATCAGGTAGTTAATAAATGTGAAATGATTGAAATATTCATCTTTTTTCTGAATGAATATTTTATGAAATGATAAAAAATATAGTTTCTTTGCAATAAACATGAAAGTAAACGTCACTCTGACGCTTATTTATTCATAAGGAGTGAGCCGATAATAAAAGAGCCTTCTCCCAAAAGTTCTAAAAGACGACTGATAACTTTCATTCAAAAGAAAGCAGAATCATAAAGATGCGTGATTAGCTATGTGAATAGCTAGGTTTTTATTGACCAATTATTGTTTGATTGGTTGATCTTGTTTGTGGTATGAAAAGCCGGCCAGAGGGTCGGCTTTTCGCTTATATAACCTCATCACATTAGAGACAAATAAAATAAAAAAACCGCCTTTTGAGCGGTTTTTTTATTTTATTATCCAAGATACGTTTTAAGCAATTTACTTCTTGAAGTATGACGTAACCGTCGAATCGCCTTTTCTTTAATCTGACGAACACGTTCACGAGTTAATCCAAAGCGCTCTCCAATTTCTTCAAGAGTCATTTCCTGACATCCGATTCCAAAGAACATCCTGATAATGTCGCTTTCGCGTTCAGTAAGTGTGGCTAAAGCTCGTTCAATTTCTTTGGCCAACGATTCCATCATTAATGCTTTATCGGCATTTGGAGAGTCATTGTTGATCAAAACATCTAACAGACTGTTATCTTCGCCTTCAACAAAAGGAGCATCTACAGAAATGTGACGACCTGAAACACGAAGGGTATCAGCAACTTTATCAGCAGGCAATTCCAAGGCATCAGCAAGCTCTTCAGGTGAAGGCTTACGCTCATTTTCCTGTTCAAACTTCGAGAAAGCTTTATTGATTTTATTCAATGAGCCAACCTGATTCAATGGCAAACGAACAATTCTCGACTGTTCAGCCAAAGCTTGCAGGATGGATTGACGAATCCACCATACAGCGTAGGAAATAAACTTGAAACCTCTGGTTTCATCAAACTTTTCAGCGGCTTTAATCAATCCCAGATTACCTTCATTAATAAGGTCGGGCAAGCTTAAGCCCTGATTCTGGTACTGTTTCGCCACAGAAACTACGAAACGCAGATTGGCTCGCGTTAATTTCTCAAGTGCCGCCTGATCACCTTTTTTAATCCGTTGCGCCAACTCCACTTCTTCCTCAACAGTAATAAGTTCTTCTTTACCAATTTCTTGTAAATACTTATCTAAGGAAGCACTCTCACGGTTAGTGATCGATTTTGTAATCTTTAATTGTCTCATATACCCTTCAAAAAAATAGCGTGCAAATATAGGCTTTTGAGGTCAATAATTCAAATGGTTTTTTTTGTTCGCTTATTGTTTACAATTTCATAACCAATAGCTTTGTTTTATTTAGAGTCATTTCCAAAAACATAGTAAGCGACTTCTCCATTTGGATATATTCCTTCAACTAATATCCCACCCCTTGAATTTTTAATAATATGTTTTAATTCCTCAACTTCAGAAACAGCATTTTTGTTCACTTGCGTTATGATAAAACCCTTTTTTATTCCGGCATCTTTAAATTTACCACTTCCAAGTTCAGAGATTTTAACACCATAACGAATTCCCAGTTCCTGTTTGTCACGGTCAGAAACCGCATCAAATTTCGCACCAAAAATATTGTCTGGATTGTTATCACCTTTCACAATATCTGTATCTCCGTGCTTGTTACGGAGCGTTACGTTAAATTGTTTCCTTTTATTCTCTCTTTTTATTTCAACTACAACTTTATCACCCGGGCGATGTTTACTTATTTGCTCCTGAAGTTCTGATGTAGAATTTACATTCACATTATCGACACTGATAATGACATCGTTATCTTTTATTCCGGCAATCTCGGCAGCTCCACCAGGCAATACCCGCCCAATAAAAACTCCTTCAATTTTGTCTAAATTATATTTTTTTGCCACATCAGCATTGACATCGCCAATATTTACATTTAACAATGCTCGTTGAACGTCGCCATATTGTTTTAAATCAGCCACTACTTTTTGTGCAATATTAGATGGGATTGCAAACGACAAACCACTATATGATCCAGTTTGTGAAGCAATTGCAGTATTAATACCCACAAGTTCACCACGAGTATTCACCAACGCGCCACCACTATTCCCTGGATTAACTGCGGCATCTGTCTGAATAAACGACTCAATCCGCATCTGATCCGGATTGATTCCAATATCTCTGCTTTTAGCACTTACAATCCCAGCAGTTACTGTTGAAGTCAGGTTAAAAGGATTTCCTACTGCTAAAACCCACTCGCCTAACTTAAGATTATCAGAGTTGCTAAACTTAAGCGTTGCCAGACCTGATGCATCAATTTTAATAAGAGCAACATCGGTTGATGGGTCAGCACCAATCAATTTGGCTTTAAATTCACGTTTATCATTCAATACAACTGAGATTTCATCAGCATCGTCTATAACATGGTTATTCGTTACAATATACCCATCTGGTGAAATGATTACACCAGAGCCAGCACCCTGCCTTATCGGCATTTGTTGAGAACGAGAGCTACCATCACCGAAAAAATAGTCGAGAATATTATTTGAGGTATAAGAACCACCCTTTTGAGTAACCTTAATATGTACAACTGCATGAACTGAATTTTCAGCGGCGAAAGTTAAATCAGGCAATTCACCTCCATCGGTGGTTGGCAAACTAGCATATCGCATTGACTGTTCCTGTTGTACTGTCAATACTTTTGGATCATCAAAATAACGTGTATAGGCCCATAAAGCAACAAATCCGCCAACTAGTGCCACCAACAATGTAAACAATCCGGTTTTCAAATTTTTCATCTCTTTTACGTTTTGTTGTTAGAAATTTCTGACTTTTTTATTTTGGATACTAAAGATAACGTATTGCTGTTACATGTGTTTTACCAATTTCAATTCATTTAATTTGTTTAACAGATTTTAACAACGCACTAAATGTTTATGAGGAATCGAAAAATATATACAATATTAATAGTCAATCCTTTAAAATTAGCAAATGTATTTAAACACAATTGCTTGCTAGAAGATCAATTCTGTTTATATTTGCAACCATCTAAAATTACATGAAGGATGTCTGGTCGATTTCTAAGAAAATTTGCAATCTCTTCAAATATTTCTACATACCTCAGTCGAACTTTGATCATAATTACTGTAGCGATAACTGTGATTATTGGAGGAGTAATGATTTTTCAGCAAAATCTTTACTATAATAAAATTAGCAAACAAAAAAACACAGAATTTATTGAGAATCAGAAAATTTACATTCAGGAAATTGTAAATAACGAATTGGAATATATAAGGATCCAAAATGAGGTTTTCAAAAAGGATATCAACGACAGAATCAGACAAAATGTAATCCAGGCTCAATCTACTGCAGAATCAATTTATCAAAAATACGCCGGAAAGAAGTCAGACGAAGAAATTAAAGGCCTAATTATAGCTACCATTTCATCCCTACGTTTCGATATGGAATACGAGGCGGTATTTATTTCCTCCATGGACGGAACGGGTATTTTTTATCCAGGAAAACCTGAATTTACCGAAAAAAACATGCTCAGTTTTAAAGATTCAAACGGGTCTTCTGTAATTCAGAAAGAGATAAGCTTATTGCAGAAAAAAGAGGAAGGATTTCTAGATTACCCCATTAAAACAAATGACTCTTCCAATTTATCGCCTCATAAAAAAATAGCTTTTGTTAAAAAATTTCAACATTTCAACTGGTATTTTGGTTCAAAACAATACCTCGATGACTATTTCCCTAAATTCAGAGACGAAATCGCACAGAAAATTAGTTCCGTTCGATTCAGGCATGGTGGTTATGTGTTTATGAATAACATGAATGGAAACCCCATTGTTATGGATGGAGCAGTTTATAAAGGCAACTTTAATATGCTCACCCAAACAGACGATCCTAGGCATAGCATATTTTTACAAGAACTTGATCTCTTTAAAAAAAATCAGAATGGTGGATATTTCTATTACAAATGGAACAAGATAAACGAAATAAGTCCTTCAGAAAAATGCTCCTATGTTCGTCCATTTCACGAGTACAATTGGTTAATTGGTGCGGGCTTCTATCTTGATGAGATCGATCAAAGTATTCAACAACAACAAGCATTACTTCATAAGGACCAGCGAAATAGTATCATTATAATACTAATTATCTTTTTTATTCTTCTGTTTTTTGAAGTACTAATCATTTCTCACTTCAATTCTAAATACAAGTCTGATTTTGAGCGATTTTTTAATTTTTTCTTCTCGCTGCAAACAAATTTCAATCAGATCAAAACCTCCGACCTTTATTTCGACGAGTTTAAACGCGCAGGATTGGCTGCCAATGAAATGGTATTGTCGCGTAAAGAAATTGAAAACAGGCTCATTGAAGAACAAAAAAGAGCTACAGAGTCAGACCGGTTAAAATCAGCATTTCTGGCCAATATGTCGCACGAAATCAGAACGCCGATGAATGCCATTCTTGGCTTTTCTGAATTATTGGAGGATGAAAGTCAGGATGAGCTTGACAAGGTTCTATTCATTAAACTAATCCGAAAAAACGGCGATATATTATTGAATTTGATAAATGACATTATTGATATATCCAAGATAGAAGCCAATTTACTATCAATCCGGAAAAGGCCTCTAAATTTAAATAAATTTTTGAACGAAGTAAGTAATCATTATATAGAAACGATTGCGGCCAGGAATGACAGAAAGATTAAATTTCTGACCATCAACAACATTGAACCGGATGAAATTATCATGACTGATGAAATCAGACTTCGCCAAATATTTGATAATTTGATTGGAAATGCAATTAAATTCACCCCTGAAGGTTCAATTACTCTAAACGCAAAGAAGGAAGGAGAGGCTATATATTACAGTGTTTCTGATACCGGAATAGGAATTCCTGCAGATCAACAAGCAACCATATTTGAGCGGTTTATGCAGGCCGAACATGACCACGGGGTAAACTTTGGGGGAACCGGCCTTGGATTGGCGATATCAAAGAATCTGATTGAACTACTTGGAGGAAATCTGCATGTTGATTCAAAAGCCGGGAAAGGATCTATCTTCTATTTTCAACTTCCGATCGACTAACGTCTCGGAACTTCAAACCATTTATTAACTGTTTCCTCTGGCTTGTAATCCTGAATATAATCCATTGCTTCAGCGGCATTGTTGGCAATAAAATAAAGCTTGCGGTAACTTTCCTTAGCGAATTTCTCTTCATACGATTTTTCAAACTGACGAAAAAGATCATCGTAAAAACCGTTGGTATTGATAAAAACAATGGCTTTGTGGTGATAACCCAATTGTTTTAAGGTTATTACTTCCAGAATCTCTTCCAAAGTGCCAAATCCTCCAGCCAATGCAATAAATGAATCAGAGAGTTCGCGCATTTTATCCTTTCGCTGCATCATGTCACCCGATACGATTATTTCGTGTGCATGAACCGAAGCCAGATTAAAATCGCGAAGCTTTTCTGGAATAACACCAATAGTCTTTGCTCCATGTTTTCCGGCTTCACGGGTGATAACATCCATTGTTCCCACATTCGATCCACCATTGATCAGACAATAGCCTGATTGGCCAATAAGACGAGCCAAATCAATGGCATCATTTACATATACCTCATCAATGGCATTACTGGACGAAGAAAAGACACAGATATTCATCAGGATTCAAGTTAAAAGTAAAAAGGCAAAAGTATAAAATTTATAAGTCAGAAGTCCGGAGTTGACAGTCCGAAAAAAAGGAATAAAATAAGAAATCCCGGCTTTCACCAGGATTTCTATATTTTTATACATCGATGTTTGCATACACGGCATGATCTTCAATAAACTGGCGTCGTGGCGGAACCTCATCACCCATCAGCATACTGAAAATATGATCGGCCTCTGCTGCATTTTCAATAGTTACCTGACGCAATGTCCGAAATTCAGGATTCATTGTAGTCGTCCATAACTGTTCGGCGTTCATTTCTCCAAGACCTTTATAACGCTGAACATGAATACCTGATTCTTTTCCTTCGCCCCATTCTTCAATTAAACGGAGGCGCTGTTGTTCGGTCCAGCAATATTCTTCGCGCTTCCCTTTCTTCACCAAATAAAGAGGAGGAGTGGCAATATAAACGTGACCGCGCTGTATCAGTTCTTGCATGAAACGGAAGAAGAAAGTCATAATTAACGTGGCGATATGGCTACCGTCCACGTCGGCATCGGTCATAATTACAACCTTATGGTATCTCAGTTTTTCGAGGTTAATCGCCAATGAATCGTCCTCTGTTCCGATCGTAATTCCAAGAGCCGTATATATATTCCTGATTTCTTCACTATCGTACACCCGATGTGCCATTGCTTTCTCAACATTCAGAATCTTTCCGCGGAGAGGCAAAATAGCCTGAAAATGTCGGTTACGTCCCTGTTTGGCCGTACCACCTGCAGAGTCTCCTTCGACTAAAAATAATTCGCAAAGCGAAGCATCTTTTTCAGAGCAGTCGGCAAGCTTACCCGGCAACCCAGCTCCTGAAAGTACATTTTTGCGTTGTACCAATTCCCTTGCCTTACGGGCAGCATGACGGGCAGTTGCTGCAAGAATTACCTTGTTAACAATGGCGCGGGCCGACCGTGGATTTTCTTCCAGATAATTGGCAAGCATTTCGCTCACAGCCTGATCAACTGGCAAACTAATCTCGGAGTTACCCAATTTTGTCTTGGTTTGTCCTTCAAACTGTGGTTCAGCCACTTTTACGGAAACTACTGCAGTCAATCCCTCACGGAAGTCATCGCCACTAATCTCGAATTTAACTTTACCGAGCATTCCGCTGCTTTCAGCATAAGCTTTAAGTGTACGGGTCAAACCACGACGGAAGCCGGTAAGGTGCGTTCCACCTTCAATGGTATTAATATTATTTACGTACGAATGAATATTTTCGGTAAACGAAGTGTTGTAGTGTAGAGCGATTTCGACAGGAACGCCAGCTTTTTCAGCTGTAATGTGAATGGTTTCTTCAATAAGACGCTCACGGGTATTATCGAGATACTCAACAAACTCTTTAAGTCCTTCCTTCGAGTAAAATTCTTCGTGTTTATATTTGAAGTTTTCATCTCCCTCAATCTTAACTCTTTTGTCGGTGATGTTCAGTTGCAATCCCGCGTTCAGGAATGCCAACTCGCGCATACGGGCAGCGATGATTTCGAATTTGTATTCAGTAACCAGAAAGATGGAATCGTCGGGTTTAAATGTAACTGTAGTACCAGTGCGGTCAGTTACTCCAACTTCTTTTACACTATATAGCGGTTTTCCCTTGCTGTATTCCTGCTGCCAGATTTTACCTTCGCGGTGTACCTGAACTTCCAGTAAAATAGAAAGTGCATTTACACACGAAACTCCAACTCCATGCAGACCTCCAGACACCTTGTAACTACCTTTGTCAAATTTTCCTCCGGCGTGCAAAACAGTCATTACCACTTCGAGTGCCGACCGATTTTCTTTGGTATGGAGTTCAGTTGGAATACCACGACCATCGTCAATTACAGTTATCGAATTGTCCTCATTAATGAAGACATCAATATTTTTGCAATAACCAGCTAAAGCCTCATCAATTGAATTGTCAACAACTTCATATACCAAGTGGTGCAAACCTTTTTCGTTCACATCGCCAATGTACATGGCCGGACGTTTCCGAACTGCTTCTAAACCTTCGAGTACCTGAATACTATCGGCATCATAACCACCATTATCATTCTGGATTCCCCAATCCTGGGTTTCTTCAATTTCTCTCATCGATCAAAATATTTAATTATCCCACATTTACTACCCTTTTAGTCCTAAAACGATGAACTAAACCCAGTTACAGAAAACAAATCTTTTTCTGTCTTTTCGAAAATTGCCGGATTGGGTAATAAAACCAGATATTTGATTTTCAATAAATTCTTCACAATAAATTACCTTCAACAACTAAACTGCAAATATAGTAAAAATGTACTTAAATCCGAAGGTAAAAGTGGGTTCTAAAACGTTAAACTTTTTAACATTTAATGAACATTTTAATTTCTGAAAATCAATGAATTACGATAATCCTAATCGTTTGCAAAAAGGATTCAGAAATGACAGAAAAACAAGGCCTGTCGTTAGAACGAATAGCTAATTCCGGCCATCCAATTTAATCCCTTGTTGGTGTAGCCAAGCCATTGTTCGTATTTCTGAAACCCAAAATTGTTGAGCTTTGCAAAGAAGTTCAGCTTTGAGGAAAACTGGTATTCGGCACCAACGTTCAGGTCAATAATCGGATCCATCAAGATTTCATGACTGGTTGGTGGTGCCAATGAAAAATTAGGAGAATAATCATTTATAAGAGCTGTTCGACTACCAACGACAAAAATATCAGTGGTGAATTTAATCTGCTCGGTAGGCTTATAAACTCCGGAAAGTGTAAAATCGAAATTTGGCATCTGCCAAGGTTTTTTAAGTGATTTCAGATCATAAGAATAATAGTTCCCCAACAAATGAAGAGAGAAATTGTCGGAAACAGAATGCATGACTTCACCCGATAACTTTAGGATGTTGACATCATCATATATGACATTGAAGGTATTATTCAACGTTCTAAAAGTCGAAGCCGGTTTGAACATATCCATTCCATTAGTAACATAAAAATGCTGCTTCTCGATTGCAGAATAGGACGCTTCGGCCACATAATTGGTTTTCGAGGTTAATTTACCTTTAAATCCTCCTGAAACGATGTATTTATAATTCGTGTTAGCCACGTCATGGTATGGATCGACATATGGATTTTCGGCAGCAATGGCCGAATAGGTATTGTGTTGCAAATGCCCATCGACACCAGCAAACAAGGTCAAAACTTGCGGCACAGGCGACCATTCGGCCTTCACTTTAGGCCAAATCTTAAAATCTGCATCGATATCAATATCAAGTATCATTGCGGTATTCAAACCAAGTTGCAGACTGGCGTTTTCGGTCGACCACATGACCGACGGATTTGCCCGAAGTATGGTTTGCTGCTTTTTACCAAATTCGCTATAAAATCGATTCATGATACTGTCGGCCTTATAAATTGTAAGTGAGGCTGAAAGAAGGCCTAACGCATTGTCAATGTTTTTACTGACATCTCCCGACAAAACGACCTCATGCTCGGTCTGTCCGGTTTTACTGATAAAATAGTGATATTTTGCTCCAAAATCATAATTCAACTCGGCAGTCGAAAGGGTTTCGCTCTTCAAATGAAAGGTTGCGGTACCCTTCGAAAAATATTGTTTGTCCTGAAAATACGGGATAACTTCCTCTTTCAACGCGTCCGACAATCGATCTCCTGCATATCCGTAATAAGTAAATGCCTTACGATCGAAAGCCAGACTTCCGGAAAAAGTTGACTTCCGGAAAAACTTTTTACCAAATATTTCAGCAGTATTTTCCGATTCAGGAGCTTTAACCAGATCTTCATTCAAAAGTTTAACTTTTCCGGAAGAAGAAAGGTGACTAAAATGTATTCCAAAATTTGATTTCTGTGTAGGTTGAGCGTTAAAAAACAATTCTCCGTATGGAGTCAGGTAATTTCCAAAACCCAATTTCAGTAATCCCAAACCCAATGGTTCCTTTGGATCACCAACCATTTTTGCTGCTGCCACCGGAGTAGGATCGAAAGTTGAGAAAACAGGCTTACTGAAAATTGAATAATCGAAAGTAGGAGCTTCTGTTTGTTCGGGTTTGATCTGCGGAATGTCGTTGATTTTTTGCGCATCCAAAATGCTGGGTTGGTATGCTTTCACAACTTCAACTTCCTGTTTCAGCTTCAACGAATCTTTTTGCGCCATTGCATTACCGGCTCCCATTATCAGACCCAATGCTAACAGGCTTAAAGCAATTTTATGTTGTCTTTTCATGTTAATCAATTTAAACTATTTCTTTCCTCCTGAAATATTGATTTCGAGCGGTTTGCTCTGGTTCTTGGTTTGACTGGCTTCATCTGCTTCAATCACCTGCAATTTTTGGCGTGTTGCTTCCAGAATTCCATCATCTTTCTCCGGATAGTTTTCTTCTATACTTTTTAGCGTATGTTTTGCCTGGAATTCATCTCCATTTTTCAGGTAAATATCCGAAAGCAACAGAAAGCTTTTGGCCAGCCAGAACTGATGAGGTGAATTTTTATCGATGAAATCCATAATCTCTTTTTCTGACTCTTTCAACTTCTGCTTTTCAAACAATATTTCAGCAACTAAAAACTTCGATTCAGCGCCTTCAGCCGAATTGGTATCAGCCGACAGTTTGCTTAAAATCGGAAAGGCTTTATCGGCATTTCCGGAGTTATAATAGGATAATCCCAACTTATAATTTGTTTCACGCTTCAGGATATCTGAAACTTTTTCGAGAGCTAATATTTGATTGGCAGTTGTGATACATTCCGGATATTTGGCCAGATTGAACTGACAACGCATAATTCCGGTCAGCGCATCGGGTAAATTATTTCCTGAATTTGAGATTTTGGCCAGTCGTTCAAAATACGAAAGCGCTTGCACGTAATTTTCGTTATTGTAATGAAGTCCTGCCGCTTTTGATAATGCTCCTTCAGTAAAATAGTTGTCGGGTTGAGCAATCACCAGTTCATATTCGGACAATGCTTTATCGAATTCGCTATCGGCATAAAGCAATTGAGCCAGGTAGAAATGCGAATTCAATGCAAAACCTCCATTTGGAAATTGACTGAGGTAGCGTTCAAATTGCGCCCTTGCTTTTTTATCTCGTGCCAAGTATAATTTTTCAGCCGCCTGATACGACAACGAATCCTGCTCGTTTACCGAAACATGAACGCCATTGCCCAGATTATTGGTATACGCGAAATACGAATCCACATCGTTCATTTCAACGTAGCTATTTTTCAATCCGGCCAATGCCGACTGAGTTTCAGGACTATTTGGCGATTGATCGACCACCTGTTTGTAATAATTTACCGAACCCTTGAAATCGTTGGCATTGTATGAAACCAATCCAAGTTGAACCAACGCTTTGTTCTGTAAGCTGCTCTGCGGATATTTTGTGATTAATTGTTTGTAAAAAGTAGTGGCCATGTGCGGCTGATTGATGCGCTCGTAGGTTCGTCCGAGCTCAAATAGAGCATCATCCTGATAGGAAGAATTCGGATAGCTTTGTATCAACGAATTCAATGCATTGATTTTACCCTGATTATCGCGCTGCAAACCCAAACAGAAAGCTTTCTGATAAAGGGAATAGTCTGCATCATAAACATTCAACCTCAATGCTTTGTCGTAATTCGAAATGGCCTGACTATAATCGCGATTCAGGAAATTACAATCGCCCAAACGATTATTGGCATCGGCAACTTTCTCGCTTCGTAAATCATCTTCCATATTCAGGTATTTCCTGAAATAATCACTGGCACTTGCATAATCCTTCACCTGAAAATAGGCATAGGCTAAATTGTAATGTGCTGTTTTATACTCCGGAAGTACAATTGCACCAGGTGATTTCATAAATGCATTATAACCAGTAATTGCCTTATTGAAATCGTTCAACCGAAACAATGCCTCAGCCTTCCAGAAAAGTGCAAGAGCATGGTAGTTTTTATTAAAGTCACCAGCGTCTATCGATTTATTGAAGTTTTCCAATGCACCATTGTAGTCCAGATTATTGAAACACTCCAAGGCACGATAATAAGCAACTCGTTGATAGGCCTTCTTCACCGACTGATTTTTCACTTTAATGTTTTCGATAGAGGCCATCGCATCACGGTAATTACTGGTACTCATGTAAACTTTAACCAGGTAATCGTAGGCCGCATCGTTCCGTTCGGCGTTTGGGTACGAAGTAATGTACTTATCAAATGCCTTGATGGTCTCGTTAAACGGCGAATACGACAATTCATAGGTGATTTTGGCATAATTAAACAATGCATCTTCCTTGATTTTCGCATCAAAATCGAGTTCCGAAGCAGCTTCAAAAGCCTGTCGGGCCTTATTTTTATCGTTTGTTGTCACATAGCAGTCGGCCAAATGGTAGTAGGCATTTTGAGCCAATTCATCTTTCCCTTTACAGGCAATCTCAAGATATGGAATTGCCTTTGCCTCCTGACTATTCAGGTAATAGCAATAACCAAGCATGTAATTTTCTTCGCGTCCTTTGTTATTTATATCAGAAAGGTAAAATTCCAAAAACTGAATGGCATTTTTAAATTCGCGCAAATGGAAGTATGAATCACCCAAAAGACGTGCTAATTCAGGTTGCTGATCGGCAGGCACTTTGTTGATCAATGGAGCGGTATAATCAACCACCTCGCGGTATTTGGCCTGTTTGTAATAAATTTGGCTGACGTAAAACGGTATCACTTTCTCGAAAACGGGATTTTTCTTCAGCTTCAGAAATTCCTGAAGCGCCGTTTCATAATTTCCATTCAGGTAATGAATATGCCCAAAGTAATATTGTGATGGAGCTGCGTAAAGCGAGTTTCCATCTTTAATTTCAGCAAAAGCAGTCAACGCGGCATCGAATTTTTCCTTTTCAAAATTCGAATACCCTTTCATATAATAGAAATGGGCTAGCTCATCCTTCGAAATCGCCGATTTATCAATATTTTCAAGGGTTTTCAAAACTGCCGGATATTTCTTTTTGTCGAATTGGTAAATAGCCTGCTCGAACAATGCCCGATTCCGGAACGAACTTTCAGGAAACTCTTTTAAAAATTCAGCAATCTGTTCTTCGGCATTTCCATTGTCGAGTTTCAGTCCGCATAATGCTTTATAAAACATAGCTTCGGCTCGGATGTCTGAATTCTCTCCTGATGATGATGCTATCTGATCAAACTGATTAATAGCAGATACATAATTTTGAGCCAAATACAATTCTTTTGCCTTTTGTATTTTCTGACTGACTGACTGATAATAGACCGTTTGCTGGGCTGTAATCAAGATAGGTGATAACGCCAGCAGAAACAGAATGAATACGAATCGGGTTGTCTTCATAGGTTATCTGATTATTTATTCAGGTTCGGGGGATACACAAATTGTACCATCTTTTAATAATGACAAAGATTACGATAAAAAGTTGCCTCGGTAAAATTAACTATTCCTTTCGGCACTTCCCTTGATCTTCGTTTCTATTCAAAACAAAAACTCTAAATTAAGAGTTATTAGTATCTCGAAGGATAAAAAAAATTAGTTTTGCATACATACCAATTTGAATTTCCAATGTCAGAAGAAAACATCATCGAACTCATTAACGCCGATATTATTCAGCGTGATCATGTGGTACTTACAGATATTAATCTGGAAATTAAAACAGGCGAATTTGTTTACCTCATTGGGAAAGTTGGAACCGGAAAATCGAGCCTGATTAAAACTTTGAATGCAGAATTACCCCTCGAAAAGGGTGAAGGTAAAGTAGCTGGTTTCAATTTAGCAGAAATTAAAACCCGCGATATACCTTTTCTGCGTCGCAAATTAGGTGTCGTGTTTCAGGATTTTCGCTTGCTTAGCGATCGTAACGTTTACGATAACCTGACCTTTGTGCTGAAAGCCACCGATTGGAAAAACGAATGGGAAATAGCCGAACGTGTAAATGAAGTTCTCGCCATGGTTGGTATGACACAAAAATTAAAATCGATGCCACACCAACTTTCAGGCGGAGAGCAACAACGTGTGACCATTGCGAGAGCGATCCTGAATAATCCTGAAATCATTTTGGCTGATGAACCAACAGGGAATCTCGATCCACATACATCAATTGAGCTGATGCAAATCTTTAAAGACCTGAACGATCAAGGCAAAACCGTTGTAATTGCCACACACGACTACCCACTGATCCGGAAATTTCCGGCTCGGATCATCACTGTCGACGACCATAAGATATATGAAACGGTACTTACTCGAAAAGAAAATCAAGGATAGCCAAGCCTCGAAATTTGAAAACAAATCGCACTTACAAAAGCTAAAATGTTTATTGTTTCACTCACCTACAAAGTACCGCCCGAAGTTGTTGATCAACATCTAAAGGCACATTCAGAATTTCTGAAAAGTCAGTACGAACTAGGTAATTTTTTCCTTTCCGGACGAAAAGTGCCTCGAACCGGCGGAATGATATTTGCAAAAGTGGATACTCGTCAAGCGCTGGATTCAATCCTGAAGAATGACCCATTTCATATGAATGGAGTTGCCGATTATGAGGTAACTGAATTGCAGCCGACCATGACTGCTAAAGGATTGGAATTTTTACTTGGATAGTTATATAAAACGGGTGTATATTTCAGAAAGCACTTTTTCTTCATTCTCCCAGCACAATTCCTTAGCAGCTTTCTGAAGATTTTGTTTCCAAACCAGTCGTCTCTCCTGATCAAAAAGCGCATCTCTTATTAATTCGGCCAATACCTTTCGCTGGTGAGTTTCAGCAATGGCGCCAATCTGGTAATGTTCTACAATTTGCATCATTTCAGGAAGGTTCGAAACCAATACCGGCACTCCTGCCTGAATGTAATCAAACAGCTTATTGGGCAAAGCAAAGCGGTAGTTTAATCCCAAATCTTCTTCCAACGAAATACCCAAATCAGCCTGTTGGGTAATCTCACTTAACTGATGAAGCGGCAAACGTCCGAGAAACTTCACTTTCGACTCCAGACCCATTTCAATAACCAATTCTTTTAATTGAATGGCCAGGTCGCCATCACCAGCCAGCCAAAGTTCAACTCCTTCCAGATAGGACATGGAGCGGATCGCAGCACCAACACCACGTCCTAAATTAAGCGCTCCCTGATAAAGAATTATTTTCGGTTGATCCGGTTCTTTCTCCTGACGTTTTGGTTGTTCAACTTTTGAGCAAACCGGAAGATTTCGCACTACTTTAAAATCGACTTTATACAAATCCTGATATACCTCAGCAATCGAATTGCAAACCGTGTAAGCGGCATCAACTTTCGGAACCAGAAGTTTTTCGAGCCAGGACCAAATCGCTTTTACAACCGGTCTTCCAATCAATTCCGGAACTTCAGTAAAATACTCGTGACTGTCGTAAACCAACGGTTTATGTTTTATTCGTGAAGCCAAATAATTCGCCGGAAGTGTATCCAGATCATTGGATACAAAAACATCAATTTCAGATTTCAGGAGATATAAAAATAAGCGAAAGTTGTATTCGAGGTAAAACATCGCTCCTTTCCTGAACAACAATTTCATCCGGTGAGTCTGGTAATCGCGCTCCACGGTGAGACTTTCGGGTAATAAACGACCAATCAGAACAGGCTCAAAACCCATTTTTTGCAGGCTGACAGCCACTTTATGCACACGATTGTCGGTCACCAAATCGTTGATTACACTGAGCGAAACTTTCTTCAAGGCGATTTTCTTATGGTTCGTATCGCCAAGGTAAACGAAAAAGGGCGATCTTCTGTTATATTTGCGAAAAAATAATTCTAATGATTCGCTCCTACTCCGATTACCAGCTCCAAAAGCACCACACCTTCGGCACCAAAGCAACGGCCAAATACTATTTCGAATTTACGGAAACCGAAGATTTGGAGGCTTTTTTAACTACCACTACCCATTGGCAAAATCTCCCGATCCTGATTTTGGGAGAAGGAAGTAACCTACTTTTTGTGAATGATTTCCCGGGGCTGATTATCAACCCAAATATTCCCGGAATAAAGATTGCTCACGAAGACCGTAACAACATTTGGCTTGAAGTGGGCGCTGGTATTGCTTGGGACGATCTGGTTGAATATGCCGTTTTTAACTGGTGGGGCGGTATCGAAAATTTATCGCTGATTCCGGGGAAAGTGGGTGCAGCAGCGGTTCAGAACATTGGCGCTTATGGTATGGAAGTTCAGCACCGGATTGAATCGGTAACCGGTTTTGATCTGGAATTGCAAACCGAATACACGTTGAATGCAGTCGATTGTCAATACGCTTACCGCGACAGCATTTTCAAAAACCAATTGAAAGACCGTTTTATCATTACCAGCGTCAGTTTTAAACTCGATAAATTTCCTGAGTTTATCCTGAATTATGGCGACCTGAAAGCGGAAGCTGAAAAACTCGGAGCGATCAATCTAAGAACTATCCGCAAAGCAGTAATCGGCATTCGCGAATCGAAATTACCCAACCCAAAAGTTTATGGGAATGCCGGTAGTTTTTTCAAAAACCCTATTGTAGGAACCTCACTGGCAGAGCAGCTTTTAGCCACCTACACTAACATGCCCCACTACCCTGCTCCTGACAGTCAAACCAAACTGGCAGCAGGTTGGCTCATCGACCAATGCGGCTGGAAAGGTTTCCGACGCGGTGATGCCGGAGTGCACGAAAAGCAAGCTTTAGTGCTGGTTAACTATGGAAATGCCACCGGAAAAGAAATCTACGACCTTTCAGTAGAAATCAAAAAATCGGTTCAGGAAAAATTTGGGGTTGATTTGGAACGCGAAGTGAATGTGATTGGCGAATAGTGATCAGTGGACAGTCCCAGTCTCAGTTGGCAGCCAGTTTGCGACTGGAAACTGTGACTGATTACTGCTTTCGGCAAACCACCCGCCAAAATTTCATGGGTTCTTCGTTAGGCATGTGTTTGACGGGTTCGTCAATTTCGCAGTATTCAACCAAGCCAAATGGCGAAAATTCCTTTTCAATGGTCGTTGAGTCATAAAAGAAAACGGTCAACCCTTTATCGATCAAGAAACGGTCGATGCTAACAGGTCGGCCATTTCCATAAAGTTTATTTCCCTTCGAAACCACAGTAAAAACCATCATTCCGCCCGGCTGGAGCTGATCAAAACAATTTTTCAGGAATTGGCGGCGATCGTTCTGATTGAGTAAATGCAAGAGTGCGTAGCAGAAAATTCCATCGTAAAGTGATTTTCCATAAGGCATTCGCTTAACCGGGCCATGATAAATCCGAAAATCCAACCCATTTTCACGGGCAAGGCGGATGGCAGTTTCAGAAATCTCAATTCCAGTCACTTCAAACCCATTGTCAATAAAAGTTTTTGCATTCCGTCCGTATCCTACTCCAGGAATCAAGATGCTTCTAAATCCTTTTTCAGCAAAAAGATCACGGGCAAAAGTGGCCGAATCGGCTGGTTCGAACGACCAGAGCAACCCAATTTTCTGAAACTTATCTTCCCAAAAATCGCTCATCGTTTTACCGCTATAAATATCATATCCGTAGTTACCGAACCATTCGGCTCAATATAATCCTGAAGTTTGAGTTGCCTGATTTCGAAGCCACTCTGCTCAAATGCCTGTTCCAAATCGGTTTGCTGATGGTAATTGAAATAAACCTCGGCGTCACCCGAAAAACTGGTTGCTTCGTATCCGGCACGTTCCTCGTTTCCTTCCATGGTACTGACATACAAAACTCCTCCGGAAACCAAACAATCGGCACAATCAGCAATCAGTTGAGCAGAATCCGCTTTCGATAAAAACGGCAGGCAAAACGAACACATCACCGCATCAAATCTATCCGGAATCGTGGAAGTATCGCGAACATCCATCACCCTGAAATCAACTTCAGGAAGTAATTTTTTAGCTATTTCAATCATTTTCGGAGCAAGATCGACAGCCAGAATCCGGCTATTGGGAAAGTGATTTCTGAGGAAACTAGTCACATTCCCGGGACCACAGGCCAATTCCAGAATGTGAGGCTCATCCGATTTCACCAAACTACAGAAATGCGTAAGGTATTCGAGATAACCGTTCACATTATCAAACCGGTTGGCATATTCATCAGCAAATTCATTGAACCGTTGAACAGAAATATCAAAATTCTCCATCTTATTCTTGAATTCCTTCTGCTTTTTCGTACTGCTCAATCACCTCTTTGGCCTTTTTGTAATCGAGATTCGAAACAAATATTTTAACTGGTCCAGCCGCTCCACCATCAACCCGCCATGGTGCTAAAACACCCATTTTTTCATCTTTTAGAAAAGACTCAATTTCCGCATTGTCCAAAAGGCTTTTTACCATGGAGGCATCCCAATCGTTGCCATCAAAAACTTCAACCGGATAAATTTCTTGATCAGATTTCATAATCAGGGGTTTAAGTTGTAATTTACAAAAAATTATCTAACCGTAAAACTTGTTAATCCTTTCAAATAATCGGAATCGATACTTGCTCCCAAACCTGGAGTTTCAGGAACCGTAACCAAACCATTCAAACCGTATTGAATTCCTCCTGAAACCGGATCTTCGCAGAACATCATTGGCGTATCAAAATCGCAAAACTGGACATTGTCGCTAGTCAAAGCCAAATGGGCCGATGCGGTGAACCCAATCCGGGATTCGAGAAATCCTCCGATTTGTAACTGCAAGTTAGCCTTTTCGGCCAAATTTATAATCTTCTGCGCCTTGAATATTCCGGAAGATTTTCCCAGTTTAATGTTGAACGACGGAGCGGCACCCAAATCAATCAGTCGCTCGGCGTCATGATGGTCGCAACACGATTCATCCGCCATTACCATCACCGGGCTTGCTTTGCTGATTCGAGGTAATTCCATGTAGTTCCATCGCGGAATTGGTTCCTCACAAAACTGAATGTTATAATCAGCCAATTCGTTCAAAACACGGATCGCCGAATCAACATTCCAACCTTGATTAGCATCGAGCCTTAACGGAATTTCATCACCAATTTGCTTCCGGATAGCCTTAATTCGTTGAATATCTTTGTCTGGATCGTCACCCAATTTCACCTTAATCACCTGGAAACCTCGTTCTTTAATCTCCAGAGCATCTGTCACCATTAGAGTAGGCTCATTCAAGCTCACGGTATAATCGGTCTTAAGGATTTTATCGTTTTTACCACCCAGAAAGGCATACAATGGCAAGCCAGCCTGTTGTGCAGCTATGTCGAATAATGCAATATCGAAGGCACTTTTGATGCTCGAATTGCCAAAAATGGTTCGATCCATCAGTTCAGAACATGCTTCGATGTTAAGTGGATCTTTACCGATCAACGATTTGGCTAGATAGCTGGCGACAACATAACAGGTTTCGATGCTTTCGCCATTGATGGGCATAAATGGACTACATTCACCAAAACCGCTTAAATCCTTGTCGGTTCGGATAATAACGATCACATTTTCTGCATATTCGAACGCTCCTAACGAAATAACAAAAGGCTTTTTCAGTTTAACTGGAAATTGATAAACTTCTATCTGAGTAATTTGCATTAGAATATTTTTAGTAAAAATTGGTAATACAAGTGACCGGTAAATTTAAGCTAAAATATTACATACCCATAAAAGATATATTGTCAATTCAATAATTAAACAAAAAAAAATAATTCCGGCCTCATCCTTTAAAAAAGATGAACGCCGGAATTTGTTGAATCTATTAATTAACCCCTTAGAATCTATCCTATTTCTCTTGTAATAGCAATTGCTGCAATGGTTCCATCGGCAATAGCCGTGGTGATTTGCCTGTATTTTTTGCTACCAACATCGCCAACAGCAAAAACTCCGTCAATGTTTGTGCGCATGTCCTCATCTGCCTGTATATAACCCCACTTGTCAAGCTGAAGTGCATCACCAAACATTTCCAGATTTGGTTTCTGGCCAATGAAAACAAAAATCCCATCCGAAGTCAGTGTTTTCATTTCTTTGGTTTTCAGATCTTCTACCTCCACAACCATTTTATCACCAGCCTTCTTAAAAGCACGTGGTTCGTGCGAAAGCAAAAAGGTAATTTTAGGATTGGCAAATGCCTTTTCCTGCGCCGTTTTATTGGCCTGAAGCTGATGGAACTGGTGCACTATCGTAATTTTCGACGCAAACTTTGAGATGAAATCGGCCTCCTCAATGGCTGAGTTTCCGCCGCCAATAACTACCACTTCCTTATCGACAAAATATTTAGCATCGCAAGTAGCGCAATACGAGATACCATTCCCTTTGAACTCCAATTCCCCGGGAATCCCAATACGATTGGGCGAAGTTCCTGTTGCAATAATGATCCGTTTAGCACGTATGGTTTCCTGCGAATCGATGACAATCTCTTTCTTTTGTAGGTCAACATGAGTCACATCAACTGCCACTTTGTAAGTTGTTCCGCAGCGTTTGGTTTGCTCCGACATGTTATGCGAAAGCATGTATCCGGGCTGAGGATCAATA
>JBBQXI010000020.1:0-20413 GCA_038209805.1 Bacteroidales bacterium
TTACTTCGGCTACAGGTTTCGAATAGCCCTTCCGCTGAGCTTGTAATTGAAGTGTATTTTGGGTTACCGGATGCGCCAAAAACTCATCCAGAATGGCTGGTGCGCGATGCAAATCGTCGATGGTCTCAAACAGTGGCACAACCGGCAATTGACAGGCTGGGCCGGATTCAGTTTTAACATACAATCCGGCTTCGCGGGCAAGCAGGTAAAATGTGAATAAATCGTCCACTTTTTTGGTCATGCTTACAATCATCGATCCCAAGGCATTGGTGCCGTAATTCCGGATATGCCCAGTCAAAACAGATAAATAACCAAGTGCATTCGCTGTTTCAGAAACATTTCCTGCGTAGTTATAGGTAAACGGCCGGTAGAGGTTTAACTCCTGAAGTAGAAATGATTTATCAACCTGACCGTTCGTATTCTCAGAAAAACTGGAAGTATCAAAATCTTCAAGCAGACCAAGAAATGCTTTCTGATAAAATTCGCTGTTTTGCCTGATATCCAGATGCGCGAGATGAAAACCGAAATTCTGCACAAAACGCAGCGCTTTGTTTACTTCGTTAATGGCCAACATTGGAGCGCCCCAGTTTGAAAGTGCCAGAAGCAGCATTTCCAGATCGTTAATTAATTGGTTGGAATTTGAGTAGTTCCAATTGTTGGGTGCCAGTTGAATATTCCCTCCTGAATGGTCTTGTTTCAAAGGAAGTTTTTCGATCAACAGAAGCACAAATTGCCTGAATGGCTCACGCGATGCCGATTTGAATTGGATATTCTCCAAAACATCAGGAATTTGCTTTTCCAGTTCCGATTTTCGCTCTTGAATTTTTGTTGAAACTGAGTTTTCATCCGTGTAAATACTGAGGCTATCTGCCAGTATATTCAGGCGTTGACTGGTAAGTTTCAGCGCTTCGGTTCGCAAACGTTGCAAGGTAAATTGGGTGATTTCAGGAGTTACCAAGGGATGGCCGTCTCGGTCGCCACCAACCCACGAACCCAGGCTTATTTTGGGCATCGATTGGTAATTTTGCAACGATTCGGGTTGAAATCCAGCTTCATTCCAAGCTTGCACTAAAGTTCGGTCGTGCAGTTCAAAAACATCTGGAAAAACCTTGGTGAGGTAGTGCAAAACATTTTCGAGTTCGGTTTCTACCTGTGGCTTTTCGAGGTAAATATCGTCGATGAACCAAAGCCTTGTTAGAAATTCTTTGATGGTCGACCGGATCTGATCGCGTTCAAGAGCGGTATAAACCGGATTTTCGAGCATGACCAGCTGGAGGTAAAGTTCGCGGTAATATTTTAGCACAACGGTTCTTTTAGCCTCTGTTGGATGTGCGGTCATAACCGGTTCAATTTCGAGTTGTGAAAGCGCTGCAACAATTTCTTGTTGAGGAATACCCGCTATTTTCAATTCTGAAAAGGTATGAGCCCAGCTTCCGTTTATGCTTTGTGAACCTTGATGCTGCTGTTTGTCTCGACGGCTTTGAACGGCCCAATTTACCTCACATAAATTAAGCAGCTGAAAACAAATGGAATAAAGCTGAATTGTTTTTTGTTCGTGTTCAGGTTTTGGAGTGGAAACCTTTGTGTTGAGCCAGGGAATGTAGGTTACAAGTTCTTTTTCATTGTTGGCGTCAAGAACTTCGGCAAAACATTGGAGTAAAAAATGAAGGTCGGAATAGGGTTTGCCTATTTCCTGAATGTTTTCTCTTAAAACAGGGTGCATATCAGTTGTTTTTTGCTAAAACATTCCTGATGTAGCTATTGTTGAGGTAAGCTAAATAAATATGAATCAAATTAACTTCAATTTTCATTTCTGTTTTCGGGCAATTGTTTGATCTTCTTTGCGTTTAGTGGCGAAACGATGCTTTTCCCAATATTGGCTTCAATTTCTTTGAGGGTATTGCCAACAATTGAACCGCCACGAGCCGCCACTTTCTGTTTTCTTCCGGGGTTTTCGGCTGATTTTGTTTCGAAATCTCGGTCGTAGTAGCTTCTGCAAGCGTATTAAGCGCCAACTCGAGGTTGGTCATATTGTCCCGAAGGCTCTCCTTTTTTAAGCTTTTGAGTTGTTTGTATTGTTTGGTGGTCAATCTTGACCAGCCATGTGTAATAATATCGGTTAATGTTGCAAATTCCTGACCCTTTTTAACTCCCCGCTGCTCCCATTCATCGGTCAGCTCTTTGCGGATTTCAATACTTTTAAGTCGTTGATTGATCCAGTTGGTTGAATAACCTTTGCGGTGGTAATATTCCAGCATCCGGTCGATTCCAAGTTCAGGATCGTCCATTTCGTCCAATCGCTCACGGGCTATTTCGGCAAGCCACAGTTTGAACGGTTCAGCTTTTGGCGATGGATTGGATCAACCTGAAAAGTTGTTCAACATCAGCAACATCGGTTAATCGCATCTTTCCATCAGGAGCTTCCATTTTCAAACCGTTACAATTTGTAACGGTTTGGTTTCCTTCAGCCAATAATCTCTTCTTAGAACTCTCCAATAAACCTGAGGATTTTCACTTTCAGTAAGTACAGTTATAACATCTACAATGGACAAAAACCATTTTTCCTGTTCGTTGTCCCATACGGTGCGAACTTTTTTATCTTCAAATAGCTTTAACGCATCTTTCCGGGTCATTTTGATTTGATTTTAATCAGACTGATTATTTCAAATATAGCAATCTTTCAGAAATTTACGGACACAAAAAAAGCTGTCTGCACCAGGCAAACAGCTTTTTGAGAAAAAATGTAAAGTTTACTTTCTATTTTAATGAAGCTAAAGCCGCATCGTAATTGGGTTCGTCAACAATTTCAGGAACTTGTTGTGCGTAAATTACCTGATGTTTCTCGTCCAATACCACAACTGAACGTGAATGCAAAGCAGCCAATGGTCCGGTAGTAATTTCCAACTGATAATCTTTGCCGAATTTACCGGTTGCAAAATCTGAAACAGTGATTGCATTTTCGATACCTTCGGTTCCACAGAAGCGAGCCTGTGCAAAAGGTAAATCACGCGAAATGCAAAGTACGGTTGTGTTTTTGAGGCCGGCTGCCAGTTTGTTGAACTGACGGACAGAAGCCGCGCAGGTTCCGGTATCCAAACTTGGAAAAATATTGAGAACCAGCCGCTGACCAGCAAAATCTTTCAGCGAAACTTTAGATAAATCGTTTTTAATCAATTCGAAATCAGGAGCTTTAGTTCCTTTTGCAGGAAGTTCACCTATGGTTTGAATTGCATTTCCTTTGAGCGTAATTTGTGCCATAATTTTAAAAATGTATTAATTAAATTTTGGGTTTTGCTGACTTAAACAGCTTCGACTTAAAAATGTTTTACTGCCTTGCCTGTAATTTTTTCGAGCAGGTTATTGGCCAGACGGCTTGCGCCAATGCGGAATAATTCTGGAGTTAACCATTGGTCGCCCAGTATTTCCTGAACGATAGTGAGATAGAGGATGGCATCTTCAGGAGTTACGATACCTCCGGCTGGTTTGAACCCAATTTTTTGTTCGGTTTCCTCAAAATGCTGTTTGATGGCCAGGCACATCACGAATGCGGCTTCGGGCGATGCCGCCTGTGGTAATTTTCCGGTTGAGGTTTTAATGAAATCAGCGCCGGCTTCTATGGCCAAAATGGATGCTAGCCAGATTTGATCGACATTCAGTACTCCGGATTCCAGAATAACTTTTAAATGGGCATCGCCAATCGCTTTTTTTATGGCTGAGATTTCGTTGGTGCAGGTTTCGAAATGACCTTCGAGGAATGCCCACAATGGCAGTACAATGTCGATTTCGTTGGCTCCGGCTAAAACTGCCAACTGTGCTTCCTCAATTTTAAGTTTTGTAAATGTCATCGACGAAGGAAATCCTCCGGCAACAGCAGCAATTTTCACATCTGGAAGTTTCAGGGTGCTTTTCACCGTGTGAGCCATGTTTGGATAAACACAAATGGCGGCCACATTGCTGATTCCCGGAAATGCTGCCGGAAATTGATTCACTTTTTCGGTAAACGCTGCAACTGAGCTAACTGTATCAGTTGAATTTAGCGTTGTCAGGTCAATGAGCGAAAGCGCTTTTTCGAACATTCTTGTAGTATTGTTTTTAGCAGCAATTTCGCGGATTTCTTCCAGTTCAGATTGAATATCTTCAATGGATAATGGGCAAGTTTCGATGGACATATTTTTAATGTTTAATTGTTGTTTATTAAATTGTTGCGGGTTTCGAGATGCGAGTTCCGAGTTTTTCTCGTAACGCGCAACCCGTAACACGAATCGTCATTTTAGTTTCTCGTTGTTCTGATGCCGGTCTTTGTCGCGGATGGTTTTTTTCTCCATATTTTTCAGGAACGCTTCGTTTAGATCGACACCGGTTTGGTTGGCCAGACAAATCAGCACCCAAAGCACATCGGCCATTTCGTCGGCCATATCTTTTCCTTCGTCCGATTTTTTGAACGATTGGTCTCCGTATGTTCGCGCCATAATGCGAGCAAGTTCGCCCACTTCTTCAGTCAGTATGGCTAGGTTGGTTAGCTCGCTGAAATAGCGCACGCCAATGGTTTTGATCCAATGGTCAACCATTTGCTGGGCTTCGGGGAGAGTGATATTTTTGTTTTTCATATTTTTGATTTTTGCCAAGTACTAGCTGCTTGTTACTAAAAATCTTTGTTTTTCGAATCCAAAATAATCGTTACCGGGCCATCATTCACGAGGTAAACCTGCATATCGGCGCCGAAAATACCGGTTCCAACTTTTTTATTGCCAAGTGCTTTCTTGAAGGCATCGATCAGTTGCTCGTAAAGCGGAATCGCCGTTTCGGGCCGGGCTGCGCGGATGTACGATGGCCGGTTTCCTTTTTTGGTTGAGGCGTGCAAAGTAAACTGGCTGACTACAATTATTTTTCCGCCAATTTCCTGAACATCAAGGTTCATCACCCCTTCCGCATCGTTGAAAATCCGAAGCTGGCAGGTCTTTTTTACCAACCAGTCGATGTCTTCAGCTGTGTCGGTTTCTTCAATTCCGGCCAAAATCAATAGTCCGGTTTCAATTTCAGAAACAACAAATTCTTCTACTTCCACCGAAGCCGAGCTTACCCGTTGAATGACCAATCTCATAGACTTAATTTTCAAGCAAACTTATAAAAAACAAACGGGACGATTAAACTTTGGCAAGTATATCTTGTTTAAGTTTACATTTCAACAATTAAACAAGATCGATTAATTTCAAAAGAGATATGAGAATATTGATTTTTATAAGTCTCCTTATTCTGGGTTGTCAAACTGGTCTTCGGGCTCAGCAGGCGGTATTGAAGGGACGTGTGATTGAGGCCGTGAGTAACGACCCAATGCCTTTTGTGAATGTAATTGTTTCGGGAACTTCGATTGGAGCAGTAACTGATGATAATGGTAATTTTCAGATCAATGGCCTGAAACCTGGTTTTGTTCGTGTTCAGGCTTCGTTTATTGGTTATCATTCTGCACTTTCGTCGGAGATTGAAATCAGCAATGCCAAAGTTCCATTTGTAGAAATCAGGATGGAAAGACGGGATGCCGAAATTGAAGAGGTGACTGTGAGCGTTTCGCCATTCCGGAAAACGGAAGAAAGCCCGGTTTCGTTGAAAACCATTGGCATTGCCGAGATTGAAAAAAGCCCGGGCGCCAATCGCGATATTTCCAAGGTTATTCAGTCTTATGCCGGAGTTTTGTCGTCGCCATCGTTTCGAAACGATATTATTATCCGTGGAGGCGGACCGTCGGAAAGCCGGTTTTACCTCGATGGCGTTGAGGTTCCAAACATCAACCATTTTGCTACGCAGGGAGCTTCCGGAGGAGCTGTCGGTATCCTGAATGCCGACCTGATTCGCGAAGTGAATTATTATTCCGGAGCATTTCCTTCTGACCGGGGCAATGCGCTGAGCGGTGTTTTTGAGTTCGCACAGGTCGACGGAAATGCCGACAAAATGAAATTCAAGGGAAGTTTGGGAGCTTCTGAAGTTTCGGCAACGGTTGATGGACCACTGAGCGATAAAACAACCTTCATTGTTTCAGCACGGCGGTCGTACCTGAAATTGCTTTTCACAGCGCTGAAGTTGCCTTTTCTGCCCACATTTAACGACATGCAATTCAAGGTCAAAACGCGATTTGATGCCAAAAATGAACTCACTTTTATCGGATTGGGCGCCATCGATCAGAATGAATTAAATCTCGACATTAAAAATCCTGACGATCAGCAGACCTACATTCTGGGCCAGTTGCCAAAGAACAATCAGTGGAGTTACACGCTGGGCGCTGTTTACAAACACTTTAGGGAGAAAAGTTACCAAACGCTTGTTGTTAGTCGCAGCCAGTTGAGCAACAGAGCAACCAAATATTTTGATAACGACGAAAGCACGACGAATAACAAAATACTGGATTACACTTCGCAGGAAGTGGAGAACCAAATCAGGTTCGAAAACAACATGCGGATGGATGGTTTTAAGGCAAACCTTGGTGCAAATATCGATTTTGCGCGGTACAGAAATGCCACTCTGCAAAAACGTTTTTACGACGGAAATATCCTGAACGTGAATTACCACACGAAGTTGGATTTAGTAAAATATGGAATTTTCGGGCAGATCAGTCATGAGTTTCTTTCCGAGCGATTGACTCTTTCTGCAGGGTTCCGAATGGATGCGAACAATTATTCCTCAGGAATGAATAATCCGTTGAAACAGTTTTCTCCACGGGCTTCGGCTTCTTACCAATTAACTCCGGAATGGAGCCTCAATCTGAACACCGGACGCTATTTCCAGCTTCCGGCCTACACTACTTTGGGATACCAACAAAATGGCGAGTTTGTCAATAAAGATAACCTGAAATACATTTCGGTCGATCATTTCATTGGTGGACTGGAATTTAAACCAGCGACCGCAGTGCAATTTTCGCTCGAAGGGTTTCTCAAGAACTACCGGGATTATCCGTTTTCGGTGAACGATCAGATTTCGCTGGCCAATAAAGGTGCCGATTATGGAGTGATTGGCGATGAGGAAGTGACTTCGACCTCGAAAGGAAGAGCCTACGGAGCCGAGTTTCAGGCACGAATAAGTTCTACGAAAGGATATAATCTGAACTTGTCGTACACGCTGGTGCGCAGCGAGTTTCAGGATGGGAATGGAAAATACCTCGTCTCCGCCTGGGACAGCAAACAAATTTTAAGCCTTACCGGAAGTGCCTCGCTTAAAAAGGGTTGGCAAATCGGAACGCGATTTAGGTTTGTGGGTGGATTGCCCTACACACCCTACGATCTGAACCGTTCGTCGCTCATTTCGGCTTGGAACCTGACTGGTGGGCCATATCTGGATTATTCGAAGCTGAATGCCAAACGCTTCGGGGTCTTTCACCAGTTGGATGTTCGGGTGGATAAATCGTATTACCTGAAAAAGATGACCTTGAAATTCTATATGGACATTCAGAATCTGTACAATTTTCAGTCGCAATCGCAGGATTTGGTTTTGCGCGAGCAGGATGCTAACGGAAACTTCCTGACTACCGATAATGGTACGAGATATGTGCTTCGGACTGTGAAAAATCCATCAGGAACGGTTTTGCCAACCATTGGGGTACAGGTTGAATTTTAACTGGTTATGAACCACATAGAACACATTGTTTTTTATTTTTGAAGAACTACAAAAAAATTGATAATCTGAGTCTTTATTTTCGCCTAGTATTAGAAAATAAAATATTGTAGTTTTTCTATGTGTCCTATGTGCCTATTGTGGTTTTCCATTTCTTACTTTTGCCGGTATGATCACACTTTGCATCAATCAAGCCAGCATTGATCCGTATTTTAACCTGGCTGCCGAAGAGTATTTCCTGAAGAACTTTCAGGAAGACTTTTTTATGCTTTGGCGAAGTTGCCCTTCGGTGGTGGTTGGAAAGCACCAAAATGCACTGTCAGAAATCAATCATGAATTTGTGCGGAAAAATCAGATTCCGGTTGCGCGGCGGCTTTCGGGTGGCGGAACCGTTTTTCACGATCCGGGGAATGTGAATTTTACCTTTATCCGGAATGTGGCCAATATTTCGGAAGTCAACTTCAAGGTTTTTACTGTTCCGGTAATTGAGGCGTTAAAAAAGTTGGATATTGACGCTTATACAACTGGTCGCAATGATTTGCTGATTGACGGCAAAAAAATCTCCGGAAATGCCGAGCATGTTCACCGAAACCGTGTGCTGCACCATGGAACTTTGTTGTTCGACAGCCATCTGGAAGCCTTGAAAGGTGCGCTGAAAGTAGATTTGTCGAAGTTCGAGGATAAAGCAGTGCAGAGCAACCGCAGCGAAGTGACCAACATTGCAAATTATTTGCCAACTCCGATTTCGGTGGAAGAATTTACCAATTTCCTGTTTGGTGAAATTTACCAAAACTATCCGGAATTTCAGGTTTATGAACCAACTCCGGAAGATATTGAAACCATCGAAAAACTCAGCATCGAAAAATACCAAACCTGGGACTGGATTTTTGGCTACTCGCCGCGATACCGTTTTACCAACTCGCTGGCTATCGCAAAAGGTGAGATTTCTGTCATTTTATTGGTCGAGAAAGGTCATGTTACAGAAGCTTCGGTTTCGGGAGCTATTCCGGCTGAAATAAGCCAAAAAATTGCGGAAGCATTGTTGGGTTGCCGGCACGATTTTGAAACCGTAAAAACTGCGCTATTGGGATTGAATGAAGAACTTCAGCGAGGTGGATTATTGACAGAGGAATTGATTAATGGAATATTTTAGCTTGGATCTAGTCACCCTGAACTTGTTTCAGGGTCTTTTAAAGAGGAGATGCTGAAACGAGTTCAGCATGACGTTACAAATTCTAGTGATCGGATGACTTGAGTTCATCCGATCACTATATGTTTCATGCGTTCGTCACATGGTTTTTAAATAACAACCTTAACATCGACGGGTAAACGATCAGCAGCAGAGGTAAAGCAATCACAAATCCGCCAATGACAGCAATGGCCAGAGGTTGATGCAGTTGTGCGCCGGTTCCAATTCCCAATGCGATCGGAGATAAAGCGATAATTGCTCCGATGGCGGTCATTAATTTAGGGCGCAAACGGGTCGAAATAGCATAAACCACGGCATCATCCGGAGTGCTGGTTTCGAGAGTTTGGTGAAATTGCAGAAAGGTAAATATGGCGTTCTCGCCGATGATTCCGATAATCATGATAATTCCGGTGTAGCTGCCCACATTCAATGGAGTCCCGGTAATGAAAAGTGCGATCATGCTTCCCGAAATTCCCAAAATAGAAATGGTAATGATGAGCAGAGCTACTTTGATATCTTTAAACATGAAAATCATGACTGTAAACACAAGTAATACTGCCGAAAGCAGAATGATTAATAGTTCGCTGAACGATTGTTGTTGCTCTTCGTAAGCTCCCCCATAACTGATGTGATAGCCCTGCGGCAAATTCACTTTTGTTTTAATTTCCTGCTGTAATTCTGTCATCACACTGCCCAGATCGCGGTTATTCAGGCGTGCTGTAACCGGAATCATACTTTGCAGGTTCTCCCGTTCAATTTCGGCGCTTCCCGGTTCCGGAGTAATACGTGCAAGCTGCGCAAGTGGCTGTAACTTTCCACTTGGTAGAAAAATAGTTTCAGTTTTTAACCGGTTGATGGTGGTGTTTATGGCATCAGAATAAATCATTCGGATAGTCGTTTGCTGCTCATTTTCAAATATGTTACCAATTACACTCCCTTCCAACTGTGTCTGTAGCTGAGCCTGAAAATCGGCTGGTGTAATACCAAATTGTGCCAGTTTCTGGTTGTTGGGCTCAATATTTATTGAAGGTCCCGCAATGGTGATTCCGTTAAAAACATCGGCTGTACCTTTTACATTTTCAGTAATTTCAGCAACTTTTCGGGCCAGCTTCTGCAAAACATTCACGTTATCGCCATATATTTTTATTTCAATCGGTTGAGTCGAACTCATTAAATCGCCCAGCATGTCGCCGATTACCTGACCGAAGTCGATTTGCAGCGCGGGCTGCGTTGATTCAACTTTTTTCCTGATTTCATCAATTACTTCTTCCGTGCTTCGTTTACGGTCTTTTCGAAGTTGAATCAGGTAGTCGCCATAATTGGGTTCGGTAATGAAAAATCCCATTTGCGTTCCGGTTCTTCGGGAGTAAGTTTCAATCTCAGGCACAGAAGGAAACAGTTTTTCCACCTCTCGAAGCATTCGGTCAGTTTCCTGAAGCGATGTTCCGGGTGGAGAAGTGTAGTCCAGAACAATACTTCCTTCGTCCATTTCAGGAAGGAATCCGGTTTCCAAGCGACTGGATATATAGTAAACTGAAGCGATAAGCGCCAGAACAAATGCGAAACTAATAACCGGACGAAGTATGAAAAAAGAAATCCATTTGCCACTTTTTCGTTCATGAAGTGCGATTTCATGATCAACCGATTTTCGTTTCCCGGAGAGCAACAGGTAAATAACCGGTAGGCCAATCCAGGTAACCAAAAACGAACAGATGAGGGTAATCATCATGGTATTCGCCAGTATCTTGAAATACGCCCCAGCTACACCGCTCAGCAAAATGAACGGGAAAAAGATCACAATGGTACTGATGGACGACCCGATCATGGCTGGCAGCAAATAATTCACCGATTTTGATAGAAGCTCTTTAGTGGGAGTTTCAGGATGTTCTTCATGGGTTCGGTGAATCTGTTCGACAACAACAATAGCATCGTCGATGATTAGCCCGATCGAGGCGGCAATGGCGCCCAAAGTCATGATATTGAAGTTGTATCCAAGGACATACAACGTTATCAAGGTCAGCGAAATGGTCAGCGGAATGGTGATCAGGATTACTGCACTCGATTTGGCCGATCGAAGAAAAATGACACAAACAACTATGGCCAGCAAAAGGCCGATCCACAAACTGTCGCTTACACTTCGGATACTTTCGTTCACAAAATCGGCTTGAACGTAGTACGATGAAATTGTAACCCCACGCGGCAAAACAGTTTTATTTAGTTCGGCAATCCTTTTTTCGACTCCTGTGGTAATATCAATCAAATTGGCATTGGGCTGTTTCACAACTGCAATCAGCACCGCATTTTCGCCGTTGGCATTCACTCGCACATATTCGGTTTGCTCGGCAATTCTGATGTTGGTAATATCCTGAAGGTGTAATATCCTTTTGCCATTATTGCTGATGACCAAATTTTGTAACTCTTCCAAATTTTTGACATTGGCATCCGTAATGGTCAGGTACATTCGGTTATAATCGTTCAGGTAACCATTGCTGCTGATGAAGTTTGACTCGCTGAGTGCCCTAGTAATCATTGCCGGTGTGACGCTCAACGCACTCATCTTTTGAGGCTGCAACTCTACGTGAAATTCCTTCGTTTTTCCACCAATTACGCGGATTTCTGAAACTCCGGGAACCTGCGACAAATATGGCTTGACAGTGTAATTAGCGATCTGGTTGATTTCGATGCTGCTTCTTCCCATGCCCTTGATGACATACCCAATGACAGGCAAAATGGATGGGTTCATCTTTTCAACCGAGATATTGGTTCCAGGTGGCAACTCGTCTTTAATTTGATTGATGGACGATTCGACCTGTTGTTTGCACAAATCAATATCTTCTTTCCAACCCATAAAAGCCGAAATTTCGCAACTCCCACGGCTGGTAATACTCCTGATATTTTTCAAACCCGGAACCCGTTTGATGGCATTTTCGAGCGGTTTGGTAACGGTAATCATCATCTTGCCAACAGGCTGCAACCCATTGTCGGCAATGACTTTGATTTTTGGGAAAGTCACTTCAGGGAAAAGCGACGATTGCATTTTGGTGTAAGAAAAGATACCGGCAGCCAAAATGATAAACAATACAACGAGAACCGGATTTTTATGGGATACAAAAAAATTCTTCATGTGTTGATAATTTGTTTTTTAATGGCCACATGGAATTCGCATGAGATTTATTGTTATTCCGGTTGGCGTTTTTACAATCATGCTCATTTCATGGTTTATGGTTGAATGATGTTTACCATTGCCGTGTCGGGTAAACCGTAATTTCCTGTATCAATCAGGCGGTCGAGTTTGTCGAACATTGGGGAAAGTATTTCAACCTGAGTATTGGTCACAATCCCTGTTTTTACCGGTACTTTAATGGCGGTTGAGTCATTGATTAGTTTCATGACCCAGAAATTATCCATTGTTTCGTCAGTCAGCACGCATTTTTTATTGGAGATCTGCGTGTTGGCCTCGGTGCTTTCGTTGAGTTGAACAAAAGCTGTCAGATTTTCGGGTATTTGAGTGTTCGTGCGGGGTTTAACAACAAAACTCTGTGTTTGCGAAACGGCATCGATTGCTGCTAGTTTAGAAGTAATTGTTCCCTGAATACGGGTAGAGTCAGGCAAAAGAATCTCGCAATTTGTACCGATTGAGGCAAGTTTGTTTTGCTCGAAAGGCACATTTAGCAAGAAAACCAGACTGCTTTGTTCAGCAATCACGCACAGTTGATCACCGTCGGCCACATAATCGTTGGCTTGCTTGTTAACTTCAGTAATAATCCCTGAAGTGGGCGCTTTAATTGTAAGTTCACCATCGAAAGCAAATTCAGGATTGGATTTACTGAAATTGCTCAAGGCTTCAGCTTCCTTGGTTTTTACCGAATATAATGGACTTCCTGCCTTCACATATTCGCCAATGTTGCACGATATTTTAGTAATATACCCGGTTGCAGTCGACTTTACTGTATTCTTTTTTAGGTATGAAGAAGTGGCCGTTAGGTTAATAACTTTACTGATGGTGCCTGTGGTTATTGAAGTCACGGTTACCGGAGTAGTCACTTTGATAGACTCTTCTTCTGCGGTTTTGCTATTGTTGGTGCAGCTGAATAGTGCAAGCAAAACAATCAGTTTAGCGAAATGGAATATTCGTTTCATTTGTGGTAATTCATTTGGTTAATGATTTGCAGTCGGTTCATTTCCGAAACAGTCAGGCTATTTTTTGTTTGGGTATAGTTGTTCACGGTGTTGAGAAAATCCGGCAAACGCACCAGCCCTTTTTCAATCTCTATTTTATAAATTTCAATCAGTTTTTCCTGTTCAGCTATTTGGCTACGAATGCTCAAAATTAGCTCGTCGGTCAGTTTTAATTGTTCGGTTAGTTGATTGATTTGCTGCTTGTATTGCGAAGTGTAAAAGGTTTGGTAATCTAACCTTGAATTTTCAGCCAACGAAGTTTTTTCATACTGAAGTTTTCGCTGTTTACCATCATAAATTGGCATCGTAAAATTCAAGCCAAAGCTGGTACCGAAGTTATATCGAATATTTTGGGGCAAAACGGCCATAAAACCCGCGTCGGCAAAGGCGCTGAGTTGTGGACGGTAATTTAGATCGATCAGCTGTTTGCTGTTCACGTTTTTCAGGCTGTCGATCTTAAATTTCATCATTGCCGGCGAGTTGTTGATGTTGAACTGGTTTCGAATGGTGAGTTCCGGCTTGGTTAGAATAACTGTTGAGGTGTCGCTAATTCCACAAATAAAATTGAGTACTGAAAGGCTGTTCCGGTATTGAATGAATGCCTGCCGGATAGCGATCTTTTGAGCAGATAGCGATACTGACAAGTTCATCAAATCGGTTTGCGCATAGATTCCCTGATCGGCTAAGGTTTTCAGCAGCGATTGCTCATTTTTCAGCAGGTTCAGAGTGCTTTCATTAAATTGAATCTGAGCGTAATCGGCATATGCAGTGAGGAATTGTGAAGTAATGCCTTGTTTTAAATCGGTTTCCGTAATCCGGACATCTGCATCTATTGCCTGATTCGACAAGCTAATATCACGAAATTGATTGGCTTTTATTTTTTGATTGAAAAGCGGTTGTACCACATTTAGTACAGCCGAATAATTGGCTCCGTTGGTTATGGCTTCGTCGTAACCAATATTTTTGGCTGTTGGCGCATACATTGCCTGTGAAACCTGGTTGACCTGTGGTTTGTAGCTTGCCTGCGTGAGCAAACTGTCTAATTTTCCGGAGAGAAGCTGGTTCCTAAAATCCTTTAGCAATGGACTATTCTGAAGTCCTTTTTGAATGTAAAAGTCGAGCGATTGAGCCTGAACAAAAATTCCGGAGAACAGAAAAAGTACAAGGATCAGATGGGTCTTTTTCAGCATGGTTGATTAGTATTTTCTATTAATCAATTTACGATTTTACAATTCAGCATGAAGATAAGGAAACTTCCTTGATGGTGGTATTTTAAGTCCCCTCTTTTGGAGGGGATTTAGGGGAGGCTTCTATTTTACCGGAGCGATTTCCAAAACTGTAAATGTACCTGGTTTCATTGGTGGACGGCGTTGTCCTTCGACTGGAGCACCAAATTCGGCGGTTGGCAAATACAGATGGTGAGTTGTTTTATCGATCGTAATGGTACGTGCTCCTCTTTGTGAGGTTACGGTTTCAACAACTTTGAAACGGTCCTTATTTTCTTCCTGAACAACTGTAATTGTACCATCGCCACCATTTGAGCTAAATACATGTTTTGTACCAGGATCAAAAGCTACACCGTCGCAGCCTCCGCCAATTGGAAGCGTGGTAACTACTTTTCCAGCAACAGCATCAGATACAACCATTAATTTGTTGCCACAAACGCTGAATAAACGGTTTGTTTCCTTGTCTAAAGCAAGTCCGCTTGGTTCTTCGCCAGGAGCAATTGACCAGCTTTTTTCTACTTTCAAGGTCTTGGCATTAATCACGCTGATTTCGCTTTTGTCTTCAATGTTTACATATATGATTCCTTTTCCATCGGATTGTGGAAATTCCGGTTTTCCATCGAGTTGAATGGTTGCAATCTCTTTGCTAAGTTTAGGATCAATCACAGAAGCATTTGAACTTCCACCGTTGAATGTAAAAACTTTTTGAGAAAATGGATCGAATAAAATGGCATCCGGATTTTTTCCTGACACCTGAATTTTTTCAATGACTTCCAATGTTTTCAAATCGAAAACGGTTACTGAATTGTCGCGGCCATTGCTGGTGAAACCTTTGTTCAGGCTTGGTGCAATGGCAATGCCATGAATTCCATTGGTGTCGGCAATTTTTCCGATTTGTGTTCCGGTTTTCAAGTCGACAACCAAAGCCATTGACGAATGCGAAACATACAATCTACCGGCCTCCTCGTCAACTGAGAGATAATCCCAGCCGCCATCTCCTTCGAGGTGTATTTGGTTAACTACTTTGTAACCTGATTGGGCACTGAGGTTACCACTACTAAACAGAACAGCAATGCAGATAATCGATAGTAAATTCTTCATTTTCAAGAGTTTTATGTACTTATTGACTACTAAATAGCTAATTGGTTTATTTTGAATTTCTTCGACTTCGATGATTAATCCACTTTTGTGCTTTATAAGAGAGAAAGGCAGAGCCGGCGCCAATGATTGCACCTGCCAATACATCGCTCGGATAATGGACTCCGAGGTGCATCCGGGTATATCCCACCAAAGAAGCATAGGTAAATGATGGTGCAATAACGTACCATTTGGGAAACGCCAGACTTAACGATGTTGCGGTTGAAAAAGCATCTGAACTGTGGCCTGAAGGAAATGAAGCGCTTCCGCCGTCTGATAATTTTTGAATATCCGGATAGGTTTCAAACGGCCGCGGCCTGTTAACGGCATGTTTCAGTGTGGTTGCAATTATAGTTGTCACGAGAAATGACTCACCAATCATAAGCCCCTTTTGTTTCAATTCCTGATCTTTTTCAATCAGTCCAGTTCCAAAAATCAGGATTGGAGCAGCAATACTGATGGGCGAAACACTACTTGAAAATGCCTTGAAAGTGCCGTCAAGATGTACGTTGCGGTGTTCATTGATTTGCCGCAAGATGCGAATGTCAAGGTTTTGAGAATAAGAGTTAAATGAAATCAATCCCAATAAAATCACAAGTAGCTTTTTCATTCTGAAATTGTTTTCCAGCGAAAGTAGGGCTCAACTTTGTAGAGATTCTGTATTCTTGCTTCCCCGTTCCATATTCCTCCAATATTTGCTGATATATTTGTGTAAAATTTTTCAGGATGAAGATTTTAGTGATTGAAGATGAGGTTGCTCTTTGCGAAACCATAATCGCCTATTTGGAGGAAGAAGGTTACCGATGTGAGCAAGCCGGAACTGTCGAGTTTGGCTCTGAGAAGGTTAATCTATACGAATATGATTGCATGCTCATTGATATTGGTTTGCCCGATGGAAGCGGACTTTCGCTGGTCAAAGAACTCAAGAAGTGCCATCCTGAAACTGGAATAATCATTATCTCAGCAAAGAACTCGCTCGACGATAAAATTTCAGGATTAGATCTGGGCGCCGACGATTACCTGACCAAACCATTTCATCTTCCAGAGCTAAATTCGCGCATTAAATCGTTGCTTCGACGCCGAAAATTTGAAGGCAAACAGGAACTGATCATCGACAAAATCACTATTTTGCCTGAAAACCGACAAGTTCTGATTAGCGGAGAAGCCTTGCAACTCACCCGAAAAGAGTTTGATTTGCTGATGTTTTTCGTTTCCAATCACGGACGTGTTCTTACCAAAGAATCAATCGCGGAGCATCTTTGGGGCGATTTTGCCGATTCAGCTGATTCATTCGACTTTGTTTATTCGCACATCAAAAACCTTCGGCGAAAGCTGCTCGAACGGACTGGTACCGATTATTTTCAGAATGTTTATGGAACAGGTTATACCTTTATCGAATGAAGCTACAAACCAAAATAAATATTCGTTTTCTGACGGTTACATTTCTGGTATTTTCCATTGCCGGAGTGTTGTTCTATTTTGCATTAGGCAGGGTAGTTGATCAGAATATTCGGGAAATGCTAAAATCACGAAAAGCCTATATCTTACTGAACCTTCAGCAGAATACTCCTTCTGTTGATTCGATTGAATCTGCTGACCATACCATCTTTATCAAACGTGTTAACAGCATAGAAAAATACAAGCAATTTTCGGATACTTTGGCCTATGATGAGGACGAAAAGGAACTGGTTCCTTTCCGCAAGATGACTTTTACAGTCAAATCAGGTGAACGTTATTACAAAGTCATTTTATTGCAATCGCTCCTCGAATCGGAAGATTTACAAATGGTGATCTTTTATTTTATGGCTGCACTTTTCGGTATCGTTTTATTGGCACTTTTTTTTCTAAATGGATGGCTTTCAAACAAGGCCTGGAACCCATTTTTCAAAAGCTTATCGGTGCTAGACTCGTGGAAAATTGGTGAAAACCAGACCGTCAGTTTTGATCGGACTGGCATTTCCGAATTTGATCAGTTAAACAGAACGCTGGAAAACATGATGAAAAAAATTCAGACAGACTTTGTCAATCTGAAGGAATTCACCGAAAATGCATCACACGAAATTCAAACTCCGTTGGCCATTATCAAATCGAAATTGGAAATGGTTTTGCAGGATAAAACTTTGAATGACCAACATTACCAGCGAATTCGGGCAGCGTTCGAATCGGCAATCCGTCTTTCGAAGCTCAATGAAGCTTTGCTTTTGCTTTCCAAAATCGAAAATCAGCAATTCGTCGAAGTATCAGATGTTGATATGTGCCAATTGATCCAATCCCGGCTCGAATATCTTGAAGAACTTTTTGAGCTGAAACAAATTGAAGTTGAAGTCCGCCTTGAGAAGCCAGTGATGTTCACCATCAACTCGCTGCTTGCCGAAATTCTGATCAATAATTTGCTAAGCAATGCTTTGAGGCACAACTATCCACAAGGGAAAATGGTTGTTTGGACTCGGAAAGCTTGTATTTCTATCTCGAACACCAGCCTCCAGCCTGAAATTGATCGTTCGCGTTTGTTCAGTCGCTTTGCCAAACAAACAGCGGCCAGCGAATCGAACGGTCTGGGACTTGCAATTGCTCATGAAATATGTAAAAACTACCATCTCGAATTGAGTTACTGCTATTTAAACGAAATGCACAGCATGACGATTCGGCAAAAATCCCAAATATCTACCAACTTGCGAGCTAACTTTGATTGATAAAATAGTTTAAAACATGAAAAACATGAAAAAGTTACTGATGTTATTTGTTTGCCTTGCTTTTGTGATTGTAGTTTCAGCCAACAATCAAAAAGATGAAAAAATACCGGCGGTTACCAAAACTGGATTTGCCGCTAAATTTCCAACAGCTCAGAAAGTAAACTGGGGAGTCGAAAAACCAGGAGAATTTGAAGCGGAGTTCAAACTAAATGGAGTTGAAACTTCTACTTTGTTTGATGCCAAAGGAAATTTGCTTGAAACGGAAGTTGAAATCAAAGAAAGCGAACTGCCGCTGGCAGTAAAAGCCATCCTGGCCAAAGATTTTGCAGGCTACAAACTCGATGAAATTGAAAAAGCCACCGATGCCAAGGGAGTTGCCACTTTTGAAATGGAAGCTGATAAAGGAAAAGATAAACTGGAAATTTCGTTCGATGCAAACGGAAAATTACTTGGGAAAGAACCGCTGAAAGCAGAAAAGGATTGAGTCGTTCAAAATTAATCACATAGGCACATCGAACACATAGGTTTTATATTTTTCTATGGTGTCCTATGTGTCTATGTGGTTTTCAATATTATCGTCTGGATATTCATTTTATCCCAGCAAAAAGCTAAAATCTTCGGCAGAACTCAATTCAACCGGAGGTTTTCCTTTCTTAAATATACGCGCTGTCCGATTTCCAATCAGTTGCATTTTTTTACCCTCAACACGCAACATGGTTCCTTCGCGTAAACCGACCACATACAAATCAGGATTGATCTCCAGGAATTCTTCAATACGCTGTTCGCGCGTTTCACCGCCATGTCCTTCATGATTGGCATCCAGATAATGCGGATTGATTTGGAAAGGCACCAATCCGATAGTATCAAATCCTTTAGGATCGATAATAGGCATATCATTTGTCGTTCGAAGTGTTGGGCAGGCCACATTAGAACCTGCACTCCAGCCAATGTATGGAGTACCTTGCAAAACTTTCTCCCTTATGGCCTCCATCAGTCGATTATCGTGCAACATCCTGACCAATTGCCAGGTATTTCCGCCTCCCACCACAATTGCTTCTGCATCTTTCACTGCCTGAACCGGATCGCTGAAATGATGAATGCTTTTTACCTGAAAACCCAGTTCGGCAAAGCGTTCAGCCACTTTTTGCTCGTAAATGTCAAACGAAAATGTTACGGCGGCATATGGGAAAAAAAGAGCAGTCAAGGGTTTTTCGCCTAAAAACTTTTTGATTTCATGTTTTGGATAGTCGAGGTATGCCTCTCCGGGCATCGTCGAATTGCTGATTAAAAGTAGTTTCATGACCATGTTTTTGCTTTGGTTGTATCGCTCAAAAGTAGCTGAAATTGATTTCAAAGTAAGCAAAACGCAATTTCTTTAAGCGTATTGATGGTGTAGAAATTAATACTGATATTTATAAAGGAAAAACCGAAACCCAAACCAATGAAACTTCCCAGTTTCCTATTGTTCAGGAGGAAAAAATATGAACCAACCCTTGTCTGTCGTTTTTGAAGAACTCTTTGATGTTTCTGAACTCCAAAAGCTTCAGGATCAGTTTGCTGACGTCTTTGGGGTAGCTTCAATTATTACCCGGATCGATGGTACTCCAATCACCAAACCCAGCAACTTTTCCCGGTTGTGCGAAACCATTATCCGCTGCACCGAAAAAGGATTGAAAAACTGCATGCACTCCGATGCAGTAATCGGACGACACAATTCGGACGGACCAATCATGCAGCCTTGTTTAAGTGGAGGTCTGTGGGATGCCGGGGCAAGCATTACCGTGGATGGCCAGCATGTGGCTAACTGGTTGATTGGTCAGATAAGAAATGAAATTCAGGAAGAGGGTAAACTGCAAAAATATGCGCAGGAAATCGGGGCTAATATGCCCGATTTTATGGCTGCATTCAACGAAATTCCTTCGATGTCAAATGAAAAGTTTCAGAAAATTGCTGATTTTCTGTTTACCATGGCCGGACAATTGTCGGATATGGCCTACCAAAATATGCAACAGGCTAAAATTATTCACGAACGGGAACAGGCAGAACAGGCGTTGAAGGTAAGCGAAGAAGGCTTCCGTACAACACTTTACAGTATTGGCGACGGAGTAATAACAACCGATATTGAAGGACGGATTAAGCTGATGAACCCAATTGCCGAGCAACTTACCGGTTGGTCACAGGCTGAAGCATCGGGCAAAAGTCTTGAAGAAGTTTTTCAAATTATTAATGAAGAAACCTGCGCACAAGTCGAAATACCTGTTCGCAAAGTGCTGCGCGAAGGCATTATTGTGGGTTTGGCCAACCATACATTATTAATTGCAAAAGATGGTACTGAACGCCCCATTGCCGACAGCGGTGCGCCTATCCGTAACGAAAAGGGCGAAATTATC
>JBBQXI010000021.1:0-19398 GCA_038209805.1 Bacteroidales bacterium
CCCTTTCGCGTCAATTCCCCAACGACCGGTATTTCCTTTTTCATCCGGGCAATTCAAACCCACTTTTTAAGGCTCCGGTTAATTCTACAGAAATCAAACCAAGGAGTATTTTGTGGAAAACACTGAAGTTTGGATGGAGAAGTTTTCGAGTGGGTGGGTTAGCTAAAAAACTTGATCTCGATATTTATCATGGATTAAGTCATGAACTGCCAATCTGGATTGAAAATTCAAACATCAAGACCGTTGTTACCATTCACGATCTGATTTATCTCCGTTATCCGGAATATTATCATCGGATTGACCGAAATATTTATAATCAAAAATTCAGGCGTGCCTGCAAAGTGGCTACTTGTATTCACGCTATTTCGGAACAAACCAAGCAGGATTTAATGACTTATTTTTTCGTTCCGGAAGACAGAATAAGAGTTATTTACCAGTCGATTAATCCTGTCTTTTTTGACCGTATTGATGATGCAAAAAAGCTCGAATTGCGCAAGAAATATCAGTTGCCAGCTAAATTCATACTTTCGGTTGGAACGGTTGAGCCTAGAAAAAACTTATTGGGATTGCTCGAAGGAATGATTCGGTCAAAAACATATATTCCGCTAGTTGTTGTTGGTAAACTGACTGATTATCAACTTAAAGTTCAGAAATTTATTGAGGCAGATCTAAATCGTCTGGAGGTGTTTTTTCTGTCGCAAATTCCTGACGATGAGCTTGCCGTAATCTACCAAATGGCGGAGGTTATGGTCTATCCTTCATTTTTCGAAGGATTTGGACTCCCGGTAGCGGAAGCGCAGGCTTCAGGATGTCCTGTAATTACATCCCATGCAAGTAGCTTGCCCGAAGTTGGTGGTGACGCTGCTTTGTATATTAATCCGGTGAGGCCTGAAGCTATCGGAAACGCTCTTGCAAAGGTTTTATCAGATACTATCATGCGGGAAACGCTTGTTGCTAAGGGATTAATCAATGCCCAACGCTATACTCCGGCAAATTTTGCCCGGCAATTAAAACATCTTTATAATACTATTGCTGAATGATTGAAGATATTAAGGCTGCACTTGATGTGTTGCAAAAAGGGGGAGTAATTTTATACCCTACCGATACAATTTGGGGAATTGGCTGCGATGCTTGTAACGAAGAAGCGGTAAAAAAGGTGTATACCATTAAAAACCGGATCGACTCGAAAAGTATGCTCGTTTTAATGGAAAATGCTGCGCTTATAGAGCGCTATGTGGATGAGGTTCCGGATATTGCCTACGATTTGATTGAATTGACGGACAAACCACTCACCATTATTTTTGACGGAGCCAGATCATTGGCAAAAAACCTGATTGCAGAAGATGGTAGTATTGGTATCCGGATTACAACTGAGAAATTCAGTAGTGAACTGATTCGCCGGTTTAAACGTCCGATCGTTTCCACATCAGCCAACATCAGCGGAAAACCTTCTCCTTCCTGTTTCGACGAAATTGAACCTGAGATTATTGATGCTGTTGACTATGTGGTGAAATATCGTCAGGATGATTTGCAAAAGTCAGTTCCATCGGGTATCATCAAACTCGGACGGAGTGGAGAAATCAAGATAATCAGGGAATAGTTACAAATTCACAAAGTACCAAAGCAAAACGGTATCTTTGTCGCTTTGAAATTTTACTTAGGTACTTTGCAGCTATGTCTCTCAGGTACTTTATAACTAGAAACAAATAATGAAATACCCACAAAAGAATACAGGTTTTAGTCCGACTAAGTTGAAGGAAGTTGCAGTAAAAGTTTCTGAGGCGACCGAACTGATGAAATTCCTGATCGAGAAATTTCCGGAGAAAAGCCGAACTACAATCAAATCGATGCTGGCTCACAAGCAAGTAACCGTTGGCGATTTAGTGACTACCCAGTTCGACTTTCCACTCAAACGTGGTCAAATGGTCTTTCTCAACAAAAAGAAAACGGAAGAGAAGCCGCGGTTCAGGGGAATGCGGATTGTACACGAGGATGCTGATATTATTGTGATTGAAAAGGGTAGTGGCCTACTTTCGATAGCTACTGATAAAGAAAAGGTAAAGACGGCCTATAGCATGTTAAGCGAATATGTGAAAAGGTTCGATCCTAAAAATCTGATCTTCATCGTACACCGGCTCGATCGCGATACATCAGGATTAATGATGTTTGCCAAAAGTAAAAAGGTTCAGGAAGTGTTGCAAAAAGATTGGAACGAATCAATTATTGAGCGATCGTATGTGGTTGTAGTTGAGGGATTTGTTGAGAAGGCCGAAGGAACTGTCACTTCGTGGCTAAAGGAGAATAAAGCGCTGGTGATGTATTCGAGCCAAAACCCGGATGACGGGCAAAAGGCAGTTACCAATTACAAGGTGCTAAAGACCGATAAACAATTTTCGTTGCTGGAAGTGAAACTTGAAACCGGTCGCAAAAATCAGATTCGTGTTCACATGAAAGATTTAGGTTTCCCGGTAACAGGCGACAAAAAATATGGAGCCAAACTAAATCCTATCGGACAAATGGGACTGCATGCACGCGTTTTAGCTTTTAAACATCCGGTAACGGGAAGAATGCTTCGCTTCGATACTCCCATTCCCGGTAAATTTCTGAAAGTTATCAGGTAGAAACGAAAGATTCATTTTTGATACGGCATTCTTTTATGAGGATGCCATTTTTTTATAGTTTTGTCGCTCAATCATTTGCTGAATGGAGATTTTAACTGTCCTTTTGCTGGCCATCGGGTTATCGTTCGATTCATTTGCTGTATCAGTGTGCAGCGGATTAAATCTTCCTCACATCCGGTTTTTTCAGGCTGCAAAAATTGCTATATTTCTCGCTTTGTTTCAGGCCTTTATGCCATTGATTGGCTGGCTTGTGGGAAACAGTATGAAATCGTTGATAGAGCCGGTTGATCATTGGATTGCCTTTGGACTTTTGAGCCTGATTGGTGGAAAAATGATTATCGAAAGTCTGATCAGTTCTGAAGTGCGGGAAATCAAAAATCCACTTCATATCAAGGTAATCCTTACACTATCAGTCGCTACCAGTATTGATGCACTGGCCGTTGGATTCAGCTTTTCAACTATTCTGGATAAAATTTTGTTCGCCGTTGTGGTTATTGGCGCGGTAACATTTATCGCGTCGATGCTTGGAATTTTATTGGGGAAGAAAACCGGACCGAAAATAAACAAGTATGCCGAGATCCTTGGTGGGGCGATTCTCATCATTATAGGCCTGAAAATATTAGTCGAGCATTTACTCGCCAATTAGTTGACCCATCATTTGATAGGTTTTCCTGCATTCATTTTCAATCTGTTTTAAGCTAAAAAACATAACCTTCCGGTTCCGATTTCTCTTCATCTTCGTCATTATTTTCTATTTTCGCATACGCATTTATCGATGATGATTTTTGTGTAATGACAGTGGCCTATGAGTAACATGGAACCGAATATTGACAATTATATCATTACCCCTCTTTTTCTACTTCTGTTGATTGGTGGTTTAATTGGCGTTGTCACGTTCTTTTTCCTGCTTCGGTTTCGCAAAACTCCAGGAGTTAAATATTGGCTGGTATGGCAAATTGCAGCATCAATTTGGGCATTTACTTATGCTTTCGAATTTGCAGCCACCAACATTGAAACCAAGATATTGTGGTCGAAATTCTCATACTTTGGTATTGTTTATGGCCCGGTTGCCTTCTTGCTTTTTTCTTTATCTCTTTCTTCAAAATTCAGGTTGCTGCAAAAAAAATATGTAATCCTGATTTTTGCAGTGGCTACTTTGTTTATCTTATTCCCGTTTACCAACGATTACCACCATCTTCACTGGATAAGCTATGGGATAAATCCTGAAACCAATGCAACCGACTATGTTTATGGACCTTTGTTTTGGATCATGATGGGCTTTGCTTACATCGCCTTAATTTCAGGAATTGTCAATATTTTGACACTCTATTTCAAACTTTCAGGATACTATAAACGGCAGATTGCCTTACTTTTTATAACCTCGCTTCTTCCATTGACTGGAAACATATTGTATGTCTTTCATTTAAATCCCTTGCCCGGATTTGATTGGACACCATTTTCTTTTCTTCTTACAGGAATACTTATCGCCATCAATATCTCACAGTTTAAGATGTTCGATTTGGTTCCCTTTGCCCGAAATAAATTGTTTGAAGTGTTACCTGATGCAATTCTGATTGTAGATAATCGCAGAAGGATTGCTGATTTTAACCCTGCAATGAAAAGACTTATCGAGTTTGATGATCAGGAAATGGTTGGGAAAAGTGTGGAAGAAATTTTCCCGAAATGGAAGAAGATGATCCGAAAAATCATGGAGGTTTCTGATTTCCAAACCATTATTTCGCAAGAAATAGATGGCAAGATTTGTTATTTCGATTTGAGTTCATTAACTCTTTTTGATTATGACAACCACAATAATGGACGGCTGATTGTTTTGAAAGACGTAACACGTCGGATAAGGGCCGATGAAGAAATTACAGAAACGCACATTAATCTAATCAATGAAATTCAGGAAAAAGAAAAGCTGATACACGATCTGGATGCCTTCTCACATACCGTTGCTCATGATTTGAAAGGCATGTTGGGCGCTATCGTTTCAGCTAGTAGCATCATTAAGATTGGAGTCGACGATATGTCCAGGGATGAACTTCTGGAAATAAATGACCTGATCAGTCAATCGGCTACGAAGACGATACAAATTACGAATGAATTGCTGACTTTGGCTTCGGTTCGTGAGCAGGAAATTGAAATGACAACTGTTAACATGCAGCCGGTTGTTCAGGAGGCCATGTTTCGATTGAAGGATGTAATCAGCGATAATGAAGCCGAAATAATTCTTCCAGAGTCGTGGCCTGAAGCTTTAGGTTATGAAGCCTGGTTGGAGGAAGTCTGGTTGAACTACATCAGCAATGCCATTAAATACGGTGGAATACCTCCTTGCATTCAGATTGGAAGTGATATTTTGCCGGATAACCGGGTTAAATTTTGGATAAAGGATAATGGCGTAGGGCTTTCGGCAGATGATATTGATTTGCTCTTTACTAAATTTACCCGTTTAAATACCTTGCGAGCCGAGGGCCATGGCTTGGGGCTTTCGATCGTAAAACGGATTATGGAAAAACTTGATGGAGAAGCGGGTGTTGAAAGTGAAAATATTCCTGGCCAGGGTAGTACATTCTATTTCATTCTGCCAATGCGATAAGTGCAGGAAACTCAGATTTACGCGAAAATATTCCGGCAATTAGACCAAAGAAATAACCCTTTGCTAACAAAAGCATGATGGACATTTACTAGAATTCTAGTAAATTGCGTCATGGAACTGGCTATTTTAACAGATATCGTCATTATTTTCGCTTTTTCGACAGCGGTAAACTACCTGTTTACAAAAATCAGGATACCAACCATTATCGGTTATCTGCTTACCGGAATTGTTGTTGGGCCTTCACTGCTGTCTATTATCCAGTCTCCGCACGAGATTGAGTTTATGGCCGAGATCGGTATCATTCTACTCATGTTTACCATTGGGCTTGAATTTTCGCTTAATCACCTGATCAAAATCCGGAACATTGTATTCTTTGGTGGGTTTATCCAACTGATTTTTACTGCCGGAGTGACGGCTTTATTTGCCCACATGTACAGCATGAGTTGGGGCTCTGCTGTTTTCGTCGGTTTCCTGACCGCCTTGAGTAGCACCGCGTTGGTTTTAAAAATCCTTCAGGAACGAGGTGAACTCACCTCAAACTACGGTCGTACCGTAGTCGGAATTCTTATTTTTCAGGATATTATCTTGATTCCTTTGATTTTGTTCACCCCAATGCTGGGAGGACAAACCACCGATATCGGAATTAAGTTGCTTGGTATGGGTAGTAAAACCCTATTTATGGGTGCCTTGGTTTACGTTGGAAACCGTTGGATCATGCCTCGTGTTTTACACCTGATTGCTCTGACCAAAAATCAGGAATTGTTCCTGATGAGCATTTTACTGGTTTGTCTTGCTGTCGCTTTATTGACTTCAGAATTAGGCATGTCGCTGGCCTTTGGCGCTTTTTTAGGTGGTTTGATGATTTCCCGGTCTGAATACAGTCAGGATGCTTTTAGTCACCTGATCCCGTTTAAAGATACATTCACGAGTTTCTTTTTTGTTTCTATTGGCATGTTGCTCGATTTGAGTTTTGTTATCGATAATATTGGTTTAGTTTTAGCAACCGTTCTTCTGGTGATTGCCATCAAAATGGTGGTGGCCGGTGGAACTGCATTTCTGCTGGGGCATACGTTTCGTGGTACTGTTGTTGTTGGATTGGCGATGGCCCAGATTGGTGAATTCTCATTTATTCTGGCAAAAACAGGCCAGACTTACCAAATACTAACTGATTATTATTACCAGTTGTTTTTATCCGTTACAATTGTTTCAATGGCTGCCTCTCCATTCCTGATTATGATTTCAAGGCCTGCGGCAAACATCTTGCTAAAACTACCAATTCCAAATATTCTGGTAAAAGGGATGTTCCCACTTCAGGAAATTGAGGTGCCAGCCATGCAGAACCATATTGTATTGATTGGCAAAGATTCTCGTTCGCTCAATCTTTCGCGAATGGCCAGTCAGATGAAACTACCATATGTGTCGATTATTTTTGATGCGGCAGCAGCGCGTGCCCGGCAGATGAAGGGAGAAATGGTGGTTTACGGAGATGCTATGAACGAGCCCATCCTCCAAAAAGCATACATAGAATTTGCAGAAATTGTGGTCGTCAGTATTGGCGATGCCATTACGGCCATTGGGGTTATCGAAAAAGTGCGTAGTCTGAATAAACACGCTTACATCATGGTTCGGTCAAAGCACGTTTCGGATATCGAAGACTTGTATGAAATGGGTGCCGATCAGGTTATTCCTGAAGAGTTTGAGACTGCCATCGAAATGTTTGAACGTATATTGAAAAAATTACTGATTCCAAAAGGTGAAATTGAATCGGCCATTTCGCACATTCGTGATGATAATTATGGAATTTTCAGGGAAAAAGAAAAAAATAGTACGTTTACGCTGACCGATGAAATTCCGGATATTGAAATTGTGGCGTTAAAAGCAAGTAACTACCCTTTATTTCTGGGTAGTTCGCTGAAAGAACTTCACTTGCGAAAAGATTTCGGACTTACTGTGGTCGCAGCAAAAAGAGGGGAAAATATATTTGAAAATCCGGGTTCAGGCTTTGTTTTTGAAACTGATGATGTGGTCTACGTACTGGGAAAGCCTGAAAAAATAGCACGGTTATCGGGATATTTTGACAAGCTTAATGAGACAAATACCTAGTCAGCAGCTCCAATCAACGCGACGATTCCTGAGTAGTGAAATGTATCGAAGGCAAACTTCGAACTTTAAACCTGAAACCCGAAGCTATTTTAATATGCCCTTCCGTCTTTGCCTTCCACGTAATTGATGAACGAAGTATTCACCACCTTGTTTCCGCCCGGTGTTGGGTAATTTCCGGTGAAATACCAGTCGCCGGTATCGTTGGGGCAAGCTTCGTGCAAATTCTCAATGGTTTGGTAAATAATTTCCACCTCAGCATTACAGTCGTCAGGCTTCAACAGTTCAGCAATTTTAGCCGATACTTCTTCAGCCTTAAACTGCTTGTATATTTCTTTCACGTAGTTGACAATCTCTTCTTTCGGAAGGTTTTCCTGCTCTTTACATTTGCGGTAAACCTCATCAATCACATGTGTCTGATTGGTATCTTTCAGCAATTCGATGGTGGCATTAAAAGCAATAAACTTATCGAGCACAGCCATGTCGATTCCGTAACAATCTGGGTAGCGGATCTGCGGAGCCGATGAAACAACAATTATTTTCTTCGGATGCAAACGATCCAAAATCTTTAGGATACTTTTCTTCAGGGTAGTGCCGCGCACAATCGAATCATCGATTATAACCAAAGTATCCTTATCGTTCTTGATAATGCCATAGGTAACATCGTAAACGTGGGCAACCAAATCGTCGCGGCTGGCATCGTCGGCAATAAAAGTACGGAGTTTAACATCTTTGATGGCCAATTTCTCAACACGTGGTTCAACCGACAGTACTTCAACCATTTCTTCGTTGGTAATGCTACCATTACGTTCACGCAATTGCTTGATTTTCCAATCGACACAATATTGACGAACGCCCTGAACCAAACCATAGAATGCTGTTTCAGAAGTGTTTGGAATGAAAGAAAACACGGTGTCTTCGATATTGTAGTTAATTGATTTCAGGATAGCAGGCGACAGTAAACGACCCAAAGTTTTGCGCTCCTGATAAATATCTTTATCGCTTCCGCGCGAAAAATAGATGCGCTCGAACGAACACGACCTGCGAGTATGAGGCACACGGATCATTTTATTCGAAACCGATCCATCTTTTTTGATGATCAAAGCCTCGCCTGGTTTCACTTCACTAACGTCATCAGCCCTTACATTCATCACGGTTTGAATTACCGGACGCTCTGAGGCAACCACCACAATTTCGTCGTCGTAATAGTAAAATGCAGGGCGAATTCCCCATGGATCGCGCATCACAAAAGCATCGCCATGCCCAAACATTCCGGCAATAGCATAACCGCCATCCCAATCTTTACTCGAATTTTCGAGTACTTTCTGCACATCCAGATTTTTTTCGATCAATGGCGAAATTTCGCGGTTCGACAAACCTTCATTCTTATAGTTTCTGAAGTGCAATTGGTTTTCTTCATCGAGGAAATGACCTACTTTTTCGAGTACAGTTACCGTATCGGTATAAGCTTTCGGATGTTGACCCAAAGCAATCAGTTTACGGAAAAGCTCGTCAGTATTGGTTAAATTGAAGTTTCCGGCTAATACCAGAGTCCTCGATTTCCAGTTGTTCTGACGCATAACCGGATGCACAAATTCGATGCTGTTACGTCCGAAAGTTCCGTAGCGTAAATGCCCAAGGTAAACTTCGCCCGAGAAAGGTACATTTTCGTAAATCCAACGGATGTCGGCGTTTTTAGGTTTATTTTTCTCTGCTTTTTTAATTCCTTTGGCAACTTTATCGAAAACATTTTTGATTGGATTTTCTTCAATCGAACGATGACGGTTGATATACTCTTGTCCAGGTTCAAGTTCCATTTTCACATTCACAATTCCTGCGCCATCCTGTCCACGATTGTGCTGCTTCTCCATCAGCAAATACAGCTTATTCAGGCCATACTGCCATGTGCCGTACTTTTCCTTGTAATACTCAAGTGGTTTACGTAAACGTATCAATGCAATCCCACACTCATGTTTAATCAATTCGCTCATTGTTCTTCGTTTTGCTCTACACTTTCTGTAAATAGTTCGGGAAATCGAATATTATCTTTTACAATAAAGGCATTCGGATATTTCGAAGCAATGTAGGCTTTGGTTTTCAAAGCTTCACTTTTGTTTCGAAAATCGCCGATCCGCACTTTAAAATTGGGTGTTTGAAACAACATATAGCTTGCAATATCAGGAAATACAAGGTTAAATTCGTTTTTTACCCTTACTGCCTGTTCGCGTGCTTTGTTCTCGGAACTGAAAAAAATCTCCAGCCGATAGCCTTCTGTTCCATTCCGTTTTTGATTGATTTGGTTGTGTCGTATGAGCATGTCAGTAATTCGTGGATCCTGCCTCACCGGCAATTTTTCGAGAAAATCTTCCAGTTTTGCTGCCTGGTTTGAGAAGCCAGAGTTTATTCCAAGTGTATCGGTTTGAGCATATCCCAGCGAGCTGAAAAGAACAAATAAGAAGATTACACTACACAAATACCTCATACGATCAGTTTTTGAGTGAGCAAATATAAGATTTTAATAGAACAACTTCGTAGACGTTTTGATTTCGACACAAATAGTTTCGGTATTGAATTGGACATTAAATTGCTGATTACATTTGATTTAGATCATATTTAAGCAAAAATAAAACTTAAAAATCAGAAACTCCGGATTGTATTTTTTTACTGAATGTTAAATTTTTGTTTTCCAGGTTACTCTAATCCTAAAACTTCTTGATTGAAGACCGCTACCGTTTCGTCCGAAAGGTAGTCTACGTTCTATTTCAACTTGCTGTGCGGACGATTTCCCCCAATTGCATCACCATTTCTATAAATATTCCGTGCCGTTGGCACTACTCACCCTTAAAAATATAGTCTTCAACGGAATCCGTCTTTCCTGACTTCTGTCTCCTTTTCTTGGTTCTCTTGCTTATTCCTGAAAAATAGTGAAATTTGCAGGCTCAAAATTGAATACGAATTGGAAAAGAAAAAATTATTCATTGAAACATATGGCTGCCAAATGAATGTGGCCGACAGCGAAGTGGTTGCAGCCATCCTTCAGGATCGGAGTTACGAAGTGACTGAGAAAGCAGAGGGTGCCGATGCTATTTTCCTGAATACCTGCTCGGTACGCGACAATGCCGAGCAACGAATCTGGGGACGGCTCGATTATTTTAAGAGCCTGAAGAAAAAGAATAAAAAACTGATTGTTGGCGTATTGGGCTGCATGGCCGAACGCATCGGCGACGAATTATTGGCTCATCCTTCCGTTGATTTGGTTGCCGGGCCTGACGCTTACCGCGACCTTCCTTTCCTTATTGACAAAGCACAAAAGGGAACCGAAGCCATTAATGTTGAACTTTCGGAAAACGAAACCTACGATAAAATCACACCCGTCCGAATTGGTGAAAAAACACTTTCCGGATTTGTTAGCATTACCCGTGGCTGCAATAACTTCTGTACATATTGCATTGTGCCTTACACACGTGGCCGGGAACGCAGTCGCGATCCGCAAGATATTGTGAACGAAGTGCGCGACCTTGCACAAAAAGGTTACCGCGAAGTGACTTTACTTGGTCAAAACGTAAACTCCTACAAATGGCTGCCCGAAGGCGAACGCAAGCCTGTCCGTTTTTGGGATCTGATCGAATTGGTTGCAGAAGTTGATCCGCTGGTGCGAATCCGTTTCACCACCTCGCATCCCAAAGACATGTCGGACAAAGTGCTGAAAGCGATTGCCAAACACCCAAACCTGTGCCGACACATCCATTTGCCGCTCCAGTCAGGTAGTTCGCGCATTCTGAAACTGATGAACCGTAAATACGACCGCGAATGGTATCTTGACCGCATTCGGGCTATTCGCGAAATTTTGCCCGATTGTGGTTTAAGCACCGATGTGTTTTGCGGATTCTGTACCGAAACATTGGAAGATCATCAGGAAACACTCGCTCTGATGGAAGACGTGAAGTTCGACATGGCTTTCATGTTTAAATATTCGGAACGCCCCGGTACTTATGCTCATGAACATTTAGCTGACGATGTCCCGGAAGAAGAAAAACTCCGGAGACTGGACGAAATCATCCAACTTCATAACCGTTTATCACTCGAAAGCAATCAGCGCGACATTGGTAAAACTTTTGAAGTACTGGTTGAAGGAACTTCGAAAAAAAGCAAAGAAGAACTTTTTGGACGGACATCGCAAAACAAGGTGATTGTTTTTCCGGCGAAAGATTTCCAAAAAGGCGATTACGTAATGGTGAAAGTGCTGAGATGCACGCAGACGACTTTAATCGGCGAAGCAGTGGAATAATATGTTGCGAATTAAGGGATACGAGTTGCAGGTTAAAAAACAACTCGAAACTCGTAACACGAAACAAATAATAACTTATAATTCATAACTTATAACTTCTCAGACATGGGTAAATTGATTGACGATTTCAACGACTACCGTACAAGGATGAACGAAAAAATTCTGGCATCCGACAACAAAGTAATGAAACGTATTTACAGTGTCGACACGCTGACCTATCAGGATGGTGCGCTGAGCACCAAAACCAAGGAAATGCTTGGATTGGTTTCGTCGATGGTGCTGCGTTGCGACGATTGTGTGAAATATCACCTTGGCAAATGCTATGAGTTGGGCGTGACAACCGACGAAGTTTTCGAAATATTTTCAGTAGCAAATCTGGTTGGTGGAACCATTGTGATTCCTCATACCCGGCGTGCGGTGGAGTATTGGGAAGAATTGCAGAATCAGTAAATCCCGCTTCAAATGTCACCGTCACCCCGAATTTATTTCGGGGTCTGATTACAAGTGCGATGTGATCCTGAAACAAGCCTTCGACGTGAGCTCAGTCGAACGTTCAGGATGACTGGGTTCAATTAATTGCATTCAAGGATACAATTTCGGATTCAAAAACGGGATAAAAGCCATTTGAACGGCAGGAATGTAAAGCGATTTTCGGGTAATCGCATCTTTTGTAAGCAGGCCAATCGCTCCGTTTTGCTGTTTCGAATTGCTTTTATTAAAAACCACATCGTCGGCATCGCCCAATTCCATTCCCTCGAGAACCAATTTAGCCACTTCAGGCGGAAGGAAGAAACTTGCTGTACGTGCTTTCCCAATCTTTTCACCATTGCTGATCATCATCCAGGCAAAAGCCATTAACCCGGAAGAGTGTGGCTCTACTCCACCTTCCAGCCCGACGTAATAATCGTATCCGGGGAATAGATTCATGGCCCTCATTACCCTATTCGAGGCTCCTTTTAACGTCTCAACTTCGCTCATTGGCTGATCTGAAACACCGCTTTCAACTGAAACGCCAATCAGTTCAATCTCTTTGCCTATTAATGCCGCCAATCCGTCTCTGACAGCTTCTATTTTTACCGGATTTTTCGATGCAACAACAATTCGTATCATATCTGGAGAATCAAATTAGCACGCAAATTACGAAAAACACAAATGAACATACAAGGATCTTTCAGGTTTTATGTCTGGGCAAATTCAGGAGAGCAAAACTAATTTTGTAATTTAGCCCGTCAAATCAAACAACGAACAAATGATCATCAGACAAGCAATAGTATCGGATTCGGCCAGTATTGTAGACTTTCAACTGGCAATGGCCTTGGAAACCGAGGAACTTCGGCTCGACAAACCAACCGTGACGAAAGGTGTTGCAGCCGTCTTTGAAGATTCGGCAAAAGGAATTTATTATGTAGCAGAAACCGATGGCAAAGTGGTTGGTTCGCTGCTCACCACTTTCGAATGGAGTGATTGGCGCAATGGAACAGTACTTTGGATTCAATCGGTTTATGTACGACCCGAATATCGTAAACGCAGCATTTTCAGCAAACTTTACAAGCACATTCAGGAAAAAGTGAACGGCAATCCGGATTTACGCGGCATTCGTTTGTATGCCGACAAGACAAACATTCCGGCACACGGAGTTTACGAACATTTGGGAATGACTGCCGAACATTACCAAATGTTTGAGTGGATGAAAGGTTGAAGCTGAACCCCATCATAAAAATTGCAAGAAATGGAAATAACTTATCGACTTGATTTTACTCCTGAAACCGCATTGATTATTGATTTATACAACAGTTCGGGAATAAACCGGCCAACTTCCGACAGCAAACGAATCGCCAAAATGTATGCAAATTCGAATTTAGTTGCCACTGCTTGGGAAGAAGACAAGCTTGTCGGAATAGCACGTTCGCTGACAGATTTTTGCTACTGTTGTTATTTATCAGACTTGGCGGTGAGAAAAGAATATCAAAAGTTTGGCATTGGGAAAAAACTAATCGCATTGACCAAAGAAAGAATTGGCGACCAAACCATGCTTTTGCTTCTTTCGGCGCCTTCAGCAATGGATTATTATCCTAAAGTAGGTCTTCAAAAAGTGAATAATGGGTTTATTATTAATCGGACAGAGTAAAGGATGTAGTAAAACCAAGCAGTAAATTTAATTATTTAGAATAACCGAAATCCAAACGGAAGTTTAATACGCCAATTGTCATGATTAAAAAACCAATTTCGCCGGAGATTCGCCAGCAATTGATTTTTGCCCAGCGCGAAGAAATTACGGAGTATCACATTTACAGCAAACTGGCTGAACAGACCAAAGATGCTGAGAATCGAAAGGTGTTGACCCAAATTGCCGCCGATGAATTGAAGCATTATAAACTTTGGGGCGCCTATACCAACAAGGAAGTTTCGCCAAGTTATTGGGAAATCAAAAAATACTACTGGATCGCCAAAATTTTCGGACTTACTTTTGGCCTGAAGCTGATGGAAAAAGGTGAAGAAAAGGCGCAAATCAATTATGCCCTGATTGCCACTGAAGTTCCGGAAGCGCTGGAAGTTGCCAACGACGAGAACCAGCACGAAAAAGAATTGCTTGGCCTTATTCAGGAAGAACACCTGAAATACATGGGATCGATTGTATTGGGATTGAACGATGCACTGGTTGAAATTCTGGGAACGCTGGCAGGTTTAACATTTGCACTTCAGAATACCAAATTGGTTGCCTTGGCCGGAATTATTACCGGAATTGCAGGCGCACTATCCATGTCGTCCTCCGAATATTTATCGAACCGCGCCGAAGGCAAGCACGACATGGCCATTAAATCTTCAGTTTTTACAGGCATCGCCTACATCATTGCAGTAGTTTTTCTGGTAGCACCATTCCTGATTTTCAGTTCAGTATTTATAGGCCTTCTTGCTGCTCTGTTTGATTCAATCCTGATCGTCTTCCTGTTTACCTATTACATTTCAGTGGCCAACGATCAGCCTTTCCGGAAACGATTTTTGGAAATGGTGGTTTTAAGTTCAGTTGTTGGTCTGATTTCCTTCGGATTGGGTTATGTTGTTAGGATCATGTTTGGGATAGAGGTGTAGTTTGCCAAACGCATGATTTTAAAAAATTGTTACGAGTTGCGGGTTACAAGTTGCGAAAACCCGGAACCCGAAACCCGAACCACATGAACAGCTACATAACAAAACTCATTCAGCAGGGTGAGCATCAAACTCAGGATTTTAAATACTGCATAAGCGACTCACGGAAGATTGCACGGTCGTTAGTTGCATTTGCCAATACCGATGGAGGTCGTTTACTCATTGGAGTGAAGGATAATGGCCGGATTGCCGGTGTGCGTTCCGAAGAAGAATATTATATGGTTGAATCGGCAGCTAAAATGTACTCGAAACCACCGATTGAATTTACCACCCGTCAACATTTCGTTGATGGCAAAACAGTACTGGAAGTGATCGTTGAGCCAAGCCCTGAAAAACCACATTTTGCACGCGATGATGAAGGCAAATGGTGGGCTTATTTCAGAAAGGACGACGAAAACCGGTTGGCCAATAAAATCATGATTGAGGTCTGGAAGCGGCAAAAGAGTACGGATGGAATCCTGATCAATTATTCGGAGGACGAAAAAATCCTGCTCGATTACCTGGCAACCAACGAGAAGATTTCAGTGAGTAAATATTCACGAATTGCCCGCTTAACCTATAAAAAGGCCGAGGAAATCATCATTAATTTTCGAACATTAAAAATCCTGAAAGATTGTGTTGGCGACATCCGGATTGATTACGCCATCAACGAAGAGTTCGACCGGGACGAATGGGAAAATAAAAGTTTTAGAAAATGATTTGACAGTTATTTTGCTGTTAAAAAATTCTGACACGAAATTTACTGTCAAATCGATAACAATTAATGCTGTGAACAGCCTAACTTCCAGAAAAGGTTAAAATGTCACAAACTTTTAACAAGATTGCATAATTTAAGAATACGAATTCATCTATTTTTGTCCGATCATTTTACATCAACCTAAACCATTTCAAATTCTATTAATCATGAATTTTAAATCCATTCTTTTAATTGTTCTGGCTTTTACTGCCCAGCAGCTCTTCAGTCAGGAAAACTACAAAACGATTTCGAAAGCCGATTCGACCAAAACTTATGTGGGAGGCAAACCCTACGAAGTAAAAACCTTCACTCAAAAGTTTAAAAGTAAAACTCCTAAAAACATCATCATGATGATTGGCGACGGAATGGGAGTTGCTCATATCTATGCCGGATACACTGCCAATGGCGGACATTTATTCCTCGATAATTTCAAACAGATTGGTTTCTCGAAAACACAGTCGGCCAACAATTACATAACTGACTCGGCTGCCGGAGGGACGGCACTTTCAACCGGACAAAAAACATACAATGGTGCGATTGGCGTAAACACCGATACAGTTGCCATTAAAACCATACTGGAAATGGCCGAGGGAAAAGGACTGGCAACCGGATTGGTTTCAACATCAGCAATTACCCATGCCACGCCTGCATCGTACATTGCCCACCAGGGACGTCGCGGAAGTTACGAAGACATTGCAGCCGACTTTATTAAAACCGATATCGATGTGTTTATTGGCGGTGGATACAAACATTTTGCAGTACGAAAAGATAAACGCGATCTGACAAAAGACCTTCAGGCCAATGGATACCAGGTTTTACGCGATATGGATGATATCGCCAAAGTGAAAAGTGGGAAACTGGCCGGACTGACTGCCGACGAACACAACGAAGTTTACCCGAAACGAAAAATGGATCTCCCGCTTTCGACCCAAACGGCATTGAATATCCTGAGTCAGAATAAGAAGGGATTTTTCATCATGGTTGAAGGATCACAGATTGACTGGGGTGCTCATGCAAACAATACCATTTATGTTGTTAACGAAATGCTCGACTTCGATCGTACCATTGGTAAAGCACTCGAATTTGCCTCGAAAGATGGAGAAACCCTCATCATTGTTACTGCCGATCATGAAACCGGCGGCCTTGCACTGGTTGGCGGCGATATGAAATCAGGAATGGTAAAGGGCGCTTTTTCGACTGGCGATCATACCAGTGTTATGGTTCCGATTTTTGCGTATGGCCCTGGAGCAGAAAATTTTACCGGAATCATGGAAAATACGGATATCGCAAAAAAAATGATGAGTTTAATGGGTTTCTAACTCCAAACTATTCACTTCTTCGAAAAACTATGGATGACCGCATTGAGTTCATCCATAGTTTTTTACTTTTAGGGTCTCTAACTTTTCAAAACGTGAGACTTTTATGACCAATTCACTTGAGGTTCTTGACCATGTCCGCCTGAATTTCTCTCCTTCCGGATTGGTTTTCCTAAATATAGCCCTTGCATTTATCATGTTTGGTGTGGCCTTGGGCATAAAGGTCGAAAATTTCGAGGAAATTATCCGGAAGCCGAAATCAGCGATAGTTGGTTTTATCAGCCAGACTCTTTTATTGCCTGCATTTACTTTTTTGCTGGTACTGTTGTTAAATCCAACACCTACTATAGCTCTGGGAATGATACTGGTTGCTGCTTGTCCGGGTGGAAATATATCCAATTTCATCAGTTCAATGGCTAGAGGTAATGTCGCACTCTCAGTAAGTCTAACTGCGGCATCAACCTCGGCTGCTATCTTTTTTACTCCTTTCAACTTTGCCCTTTGGGGAAATTTTTACATCAATTTTTACAATACCCATGAAGCAGCAGCTTTACTTAGGCCCTTGGAAATTGACAAATCCCAAATGTTTCAGACCGTATTTATTCTTCTGGGGATTCCTGTGATTATTGGGCTGTTTGTAGCAAATAAATTTCCGAAGCTAACTTCAAAAATCATAAAACCAATCAATAAAGGTTCTCTTCTATTTTTTGTCCTGATGGTAATTGCAATGCTTTCGGCCAATTTTACACAGTTTTTAAGCTATGTTCATTTGGTATTTTTCATCGTATTACTGCACAACGGGCTAGCTTTATCAACCGGTTTCTTTTTCAGCAAATTAATGAGGCTCCCCAACAATGATCAGCGTACAGTTGCGATAGAAACTGGCATTCAGAATTCAGGGTTAGCGCTAGCACTCATGTTTAATCCTAAAATTTTTCCTCCTGAAATGGAATTGGGAGGAATGGCCATTATTGCAGCATGGTGGGGGATTTGGCACATCATTAGTGGATTAACCCTCGCATTCTTCTGGTCGAGAAAACCCATTTTAGCTTAAAATGAAAAATTGGTCAATCGGATACGAAATAATCAGAATCTATGTGCGATTTGGTTTTTGGTTGACGCACAAAAGAATCGTGGTTACCGGTCGCCATTTAATTCCCAAGGGAAAGCCGATCATTTTTGCACCCAATCATCAAAATGCGCTAATGGATCCACTGGCGCTGGCTTGCACCAATTCGCACCAGTCTGTTTGGCTGGCAAGAGCCGATATCTTCAAGTCAGAAAGGGTCAGCGCCATTCTGAAATACCTGAGATTATTACCTGTTTACCGCATCCGCGATGGGAAAGATAATCTGTCAAACAACGAAGAAATATTTGCGCAGGTTATTCAGCTACTCGAAAATAAACAATCTGTAGCTCTTTTCCCAGAAGCCGCACATTCAGGAAAACGGCAAATGTTGCCGCACAAAAAAGCCATTCCACGCATTGCGTTGGAAGCCGAAGCGAAGAACGATTTCAAGCTCGATCTGCAAATAGTCCCGGTTGGAATAACTTACAGCCACTACTGGAGATTCAACCGCTCGCTGATTGTTCAATATGGAAAACCGATTCAGGTCAAAGACTATTGGATTGATTACGAAGTGAATCCGCAAAAAGCAATGCTCGATCTTCGTGACGAGATTAACCGTAAACTGGTTCCGCTAATTCTTCAAATCAACAGCAAAACACACTATCAGGAATACGAAAATATCATTCAATTGGTCGGAAAAGAATACTCCAGAAAACGCTACTTTTGTAAAAAATCAAGTTTACAACTGTTTTATGCGGAGAAGGAATTAATAAGTAAAACGGAGCAACTCGAAGAACTTCAACCTCAAGATTTCAACAATCTCATTGCAGCCACACGCCAGTATTCCTCCGAGATTGAAAAGGATGATATTTCTGATGCACAAATCGAAAATGCAGGAAAAGCCAGTTGGAGCAAGGTTTTTATAAGTCTTACTGCTGCTATTTTAACTCTGCCAATATTTATTTTTGGCTTCATTTTTAACGCGATTCCATTTATCATTCCCCGTACATTTCTTCGTAGTAAAGTAAAAGACACTGGTTTTCTGAGTACTTTCAATTTTGTTGGCGGATTAATCGCATTTCCTTTGTTTTACCTGATTGCAGCGTATATCCTTTATAATTGGTCTAACTCTGCTTCAGTTGCAATTTTTACGTTCATTGCTATGCCATTCGTTGGCAAAATCGCATATCAACTACTTACATTTTACCGAATAATTCTACAGAAAATCAGTTATCTGGTGGGGAGCAAGTCGCATAAAAATACCATCAATAGCTTATTGAAACAGCGGAATGGGCTGATTTCTCTGATTCTTGAAAAGGTAAATTTTTGAAATCCGCTTAAATTATCATCAACAAACCACAACACAATGCTTAGTTTTATTATTTTTGGGCGTTCAAATGCGAGAGTAGCTCAGTGGTAGAGCATCAGCTTCCCAAGCTGAGGGTCGCGGGTTCGACCCCCGTTTCTCGCTCACTGAATATAAGAGAGTTAGATTAAGTTCTGACTCTCTTTGTTTTTTTTC
>JBBQXI010000022.1:0-19067 GCA_038209805.1 Bacteroidales bacterium
TTACGTTCCATTCCATTCATTGTCAGCCACCAGCCTCGGCTACCCACGCAAGAGTGCTTCATTCATTGCATATCGCTCAGGCCAACCCGCCGTTTCATTCCGCTCCCTTTTGGCTTTCCTGTCCCACGTTCCAGTACTCAAAGCCAAAACGGGAAGCTCCATTCCACCCAACCCAATTCTCTACATTGCATTCAGTCACCACCATTGCCTTACCCCACCCAATCAGCGGCATGCCGTGCGATAATGGTTATTCCGGAAAACCCAAAGCGCCAAAGTTTTCCAAACGTACTAACGGTGTAAGTGAAATGTGAGTCGGTGAGCATGTTCTGAAGAATGCTGGATACGATGCTTAATTTCTTCAGTAAAAAAAATGATCTCTTAATTTCCTGCCAAAATTATATCATCTAACGCCTACAGAAGTTTTTGAAGTCACTTTAAACTTTCAGTGCGAAACTTGGGACAATGGAAGTTGTGTGCAAATTGTGTGCAAATAAAGAAAAAAGCAGTTACAAAAATGTTTTGTAACTGCTTCTATTTCAATAAGTGGGCCCACCTGGGCTTGAACCAGGGACCACCTGATTATGAGTCAGGTGCTCTAACCGACTGAGCTATAGGCCCTGAAATATTGTAATGGTTCTCTTTTCAGGTTAAAATTTCAAACCACCAATGTGAACGCGTTTTTTCGGAGTGCAAGTTTACTGAATTCATCCAAAATTAACAAGTAAAATAATCAAATTCCTGACGATTCATTTTCAGGAGTAATCTCAGGGGATTCTTCCTGATTTTGTTCGGTTGTATCTTCTTCTTTGGCTTTCTTATCAAGGTTATTGAACTGCTTCCGGTAGAAAATAATGATTGAGAAAATTCCTACCGAAATGGCAGAATCGGCAACGTTAAAAACCGGACGAAAGAATTGAAAATCAGTACCACCGACAAGTGGAACCCAATTGGGAAAAATGCCTGATAACAATGGGAAATAGAACATATCGACTACCCGACCATGCAAAAAAGAAGCATATCCACCGCCCGCAGGAAACAGTGTTGAAACCTCACCATAGCTATCGTTGAAGACTAATCCGTAAAAGGCACTATCAATAATATTTCCGATGGCTCCGGCAAAAATTAACGAAACACAGGCAATAAATCCCATCGGTAAGCCTTTCTTAATTAGTTGAAGAATATACCAACCAATTCCAAATACAGCAACTACCCTGAACAAACTGAGAAATATCTTTCCGTAATTGCCGCCAAATTCAAATCCAAAGGCCATTCCGTTATTTTCAACAAAATGAATGATGAACCAATTGCCAATAACAGGAAATTCCTGACCAAGCGTCATGTTTGTTTTGATCCATATCTTCAGGATTTGGTCGACCAGCAAGACCAAAACAACGATGAGAATTGATTTTTGTAATTTTGACATCTTTGATAATTATAAAAAAATGATTGGAAGTATTTCTCTTCCAATCATTTCATGCAGTATTTTAGCTTAATTTATTTTTGACTGTTTTTAGCATCAATGCTAAGTGTTGCATGTGGAACTGCGCGCAACCGTTCCTTCGATATTAACTTTCCAGTTTCGCGACAAATGCCGTAGGTTTTATTTTCAATTCGCACCAAAGCGGCCTGCAAATACTGAATAAATTTTTGCTGACGTTGTGCCAGTTTGCCTGCTTCTTCTTTCGAAAGTGTTGCAGCACCTTCTTCCAATACCTTAAAGGTTGGAGAAGTATCCTGAGTGTCATTTCCGTCGCTCTGGGTTATGGAGCTCTTGTACATTACAAAGTCCTTCTGGGCTTTTTCGAGTTTATCAAGAATTATTGCTTTAAATTCCTGTAACTCTTCATCCGAATATCTATTTTTTTCACTCATAACTTTAAGCTTTAGTTCACTGCCTGTTTCAAGCTTTTACGACCTGCCACAGACTCTAAAAGTATAAAAATATTTCGATTCCAAACAAGCTTTTAAGCATTCTGGATTCTTTCTATACTATGAATTCCTTACCACTTGGATACGTGCTTCAACATCGGTGTCAATCTCTACCAGTGTTGAGTTTCCTTCTTCCAGTTGGTCAACCATAACTAATTCAGAAGCAAGTGTTTGATTGCTGATGTATTCAGCAAAATTCCCTACAGCTAAGTTGTAGAAGTTGTGCTTCTGAATTTTAAGAACAATCCGGTCTGTCACCTCAAAATCGCTTTCTTTCCGGATATTTTGGATCTTATTGATGAATTCACGGGCAATTCCCTCTTGTTTCAGCTCTTCTGTTAAATTTATATCAAGAGCAATGGTCAATCCACCTTCACTGGCAACCAACCATCCAGGAACATCTTCGGTCTGAATTTCAACATCTTCCAAACTCAATGAGATTGTTTCTCCGTTAATGTTCAAATCGTAGTTTCCGGTTTTTTCCAGATTGCTGATATCCTGCTGATTGAAACCTGCTATTTCTCCGGAAATCTGTTTCATCAGTTTACCGTATTTCGGTCCGAGCGTTTTGAAGTTGGCCTTTATTTTTTTGCTGATAATACCAGCTGCATCAGTCAGAAATTCAACTTCTTTTACATTTACTTCCGAAAGTATGATATTTTTTACGGCATCAAATTGCTCCTGAAAGCCTTTCGTCAGAACCGGGACCATGATTTTAGCCAATGGTTGGCGAACTTTTAATTTTTCCTTCCGGCGAAGTCCTAAAATCATCGACGAAGCTTTTTGTGCCAATGCCATTTTTAGTTCCAGATCGCTGTCGATCATCGATTCATCGCAAACCGGAAAATCTGACAAATGAACGCTTTGATCAGCCTCTTTACCCGTGATTTTATTCAGATCGGTATAAAGCAAATCAGCATAGAATGGGGCAATTGGAGCAGTCAGTTTTGCAATTGTACTCAAACAAGTATAAAGAGTTTGGTAGGCCGAAATCTTCTCTTCATCGTAAGTTCCTCCCCAGTAACGTTTGCGGCTTAGGCGAACAAACCAGTTGCTCAGGTTTTCAGAAACAAATTCAGAAATAGCGCGTCCGGCGCGGGTTGGCTCATACGTTTCGTAGCTTTCGCCAACTTCTTTCACAAGTGTATTCAGCAACGAAATAATCCAACGATCTATTTCAGGTCTTTCAGAAACCGGAATTTCGGCTTCTGCATAAGTGAACCCATCGATGTTGGCATACATCGCGAAGAAATTGTATGTATTATAAAGTGTTCCGAAGAATTTACGTTTTACTTCATCCACTCCGGCCATATCAAATTTCAGGTTGTCCCAGGGCTGTGAGTTGGTCAGCATGTACCAACGCAACGGGTCAGAACCGTTTTCGTCGATCGCAGCAAATGGCTCAACAGCATTTCCCAACCGTTTCGACATTTTGTTGCCATTCTTATCCAATACCAATCCGTTTGAAATGATGTTTTTGAAGGCAACTGATTCGTTGATCATGGTTGAAATGGCATGCAGTGTAAAGAACCATCCACGGGTTTGGTCAACACCTTCAGCAATAAAATCAGCAGGATACACCTCGTTGAATTTTTCCTTGTTTTCGAACGGGAAGTGGCGTTGGGCATACGGCATAGCACCTGAATCGAACCAAACATCTATCAGATCAGCCTCGCGGAACATCTTTTTGCCGGTTGCTGAAACAAGGAAAATATCGTCAACAAACGGACGATGAAGATCAATCAGCTCGTAATTTTCTTTGGAGTTGTTCCCAATTTCGAATCCTTCAAATATATTTTTATCTAACACTCCGGCAGCAACTGCGGCATTCATTTCGTTCATCAGTTCCTCTGTCGAACCAATACATTTTGTTTCAGTGCCATCTTCGGTTCTCCAGATCGGAAGCGGGGTTCCCCAGAAACGCGAACGGCTCAAGTTCCAGTCAACTAAGTTTTCGAGCCAGTTGCCGAAACGTCCGGTTCCGGTTGAAGCAGGTTTCCAGTTGATGGTATTGTTGAGGGCGATCATTTTATCTTTGACTGCTGTGGTTTTGATAAACCAAGAATCCAATGGATAATAAAGGATTGGTTTGTCAGTTCTCCAGCAATGCGGATAAGAGTGAACATGTTTTTCAACTTTGAAAGCTTTGTTCTCTTTCTTCAGCATCACACAGATGTCGATGTCCACAGTTGCATCGTCTTCGGTAAGCGTATCGTCATATTCATTTTTGACATAGCGACCAGCAAATTCGGTGTATTCTAACTGATTCACATATTCGGATACGAAAGCCGGATCCATATTTTCGATCAGGAAAAACCGTCCGTTACGATCGACCAATGGTTGGCGTTTGCCTTCCAGATCGTCAACAATCAGTGGCGAAATTCCACTTTGTTTGGCTACTCGATCATCGTCGGCACCAAAAGTTGGAGCAATGTGAACGATTCCGGTTCCATCTTCGGTGGTCACAAAGTCGCCAGTTATCACTCGGAAAGCATCGCCTTTAGGTTTTACCCAATTGATGAGCTGTTCGTAATTCATCCCTTCTAGTTGAGTTCCGGTGTATTCGCCGAGAATTTGGTACGGTATTTTTTTATCACCAAGTGAATAATCGTCTAAAGCAAGTTCTGCATTTTTCGGGTCAAAATGAGCCGTCAACAGGTTTTTAGCCAGAATCAGGGTAACTGGTTCTCCGGTATATGGATTGAAAGTCCTGACTTTCAAGTATGAAATTTTAGGGCCAACACACAAAGCCGTGTTTGATGGCAAAGTCCAGGGTGTTGTTGTCCAGGCCAGAAAATAAAGATCGGTTTCAACATTTTCGAAGAGGAATTCCGATTTTTCGTTCCTGATGGCTTTAAATTGAGCTACTGCCGTGGTGTCTTTTACATCGCGATAACATCCGGGTTGGTTCAACTCGTGCGAGCTAAGTCCGGTGCCGGCAGCGGGCGAAAATGGCTGAATGGTATAGCCTTTGTACAGCAAATTTTTCTCGAAAAGTTGTTTCAGCAACCACCAAACGGTTTCAATGTATCGATTGTCGTAGGTGATATACGGATCGTCCATATTCACCCAATAGCCCATCTGACGGGTTAATTCTTCCCATTCGCGTGTATATTTCATCACCTCAGTACGACAGGCTGCATTGTATTCGGCCACACTTATTTTTTTCCCGATGTCGTCTTTTGTAATCCCAAGGGATTTTTCAACACCCAATTCAACCGGAAGCCCGTGAGTATCCCAACCAGCCTTGCGGTGAACGCGGAAGCCTTTCATGGTTTTGTAACGGCAGAATGTATCTTTGATCGCACGTGCCATTACGTGGTGGATGCCGGGCATTCCATTGGCAGATGGTGGTCCTTCGTAAAACACAAATGTGGGTTTGCCTTCACGAGTCGAAATACTTTTGTGAAATGTATCGTCATCTTCCCATCTTTTCAATACATCTTTATTGATTTTGGAAAGGTCTAATTGCTTGTAAACCTGAAATTTATTGCTCATGTGAACGTAAATTATAGCCTTATTTTTTGAAAGGACAAATATAGAAAAATTTACTATTGGTAATTCAATTGCTTTGCCCTGACACGGAATCTGATAAATTGCAATAAATAATTAATATTCAGGGTAGATTTGGCGCTGAAGCCTGATGGAAATCCGTAGAAAGGAAAAACCAGATAAATACACCGATTTGGTCTATTTATCTGGTTTAACAAGTTCTTGTCAACAAAAAAACAAGATTATTTGGTACTAGTCTACAAATTTATAGCCGATTCCTTTTAAAGTTTTGATTTGATCGTTGCCGATTTTTTCGCGAAGCTTCCTGATGTGAACGTCAATGGTTCGGTCGCCAACAACTACATTGTCGCCCCAAACCGAATAATAAATTTCTTCGCGGGTAAATACTTTCCCTGGTTTTGATACCAACAGCGACAATAATTCGAATTCCTTCCGGGGAAGAATCATTTCTTCGCCGTCTTTCAGGATCAGATAACGTTCCTTATCGATAACTAAATTGCCAATTGTAACCGTATGACCACTTTCAATGACCGCAACCGGAGCCGTTCCTACAGCTGAAGTACGTTTCAGTAAGGCTTTTACTCTGCTTACCAATACTTTAGGGCGAATTGGCTTGGTGATGTAATCATCGGCGCCAGCCTCAAACCCGGCAATTTGCGAATAATCTTCGCCGCGGGCGGTCAGGAATGCAATAATGGTGTGCTGCAAAATAGGAATTCTTCTAATTTCTTCGCAGGCAGCAATGCCATCCATTTCTGGCATCATCACATCCAAGATGATCAAATCAGGAAGAACCTTCTCTGCTACTTTAATTGCTTCAGCGCCGTTCTGGGCAGTATAAACTTTATATCCTTCTTTCTCCAGATTGTAGCTGATAAATTCCAGAATATCAACTTCGTCATCGACGAGCAAAATTTTTGATTGACTGTCGCTCATAGTAGTTATTGAATTTGAATTTAAAAGTAAAGATTACTTTTGGATCAGATGATATGTTTACTTAAATTTTGTTTGAAAATTAGCAATTTCATTTGATTTTTTGCTTCTGCCTTCTGCCTTTTTACTTTTTATTTTTACGTTAGCCCTGGCATCAATGCTTTATTTTGCTTTTTCCAAGGTAAAAGTAAAAGTTGTTCCCTTGTCAACTACACTTTTTACGTTGATAGTTTGATCGTGTGCCTCAATAATATGCTTAACAATCGACAAGCCAAGTCCGGTTCCGCCTTGTTCGCGTGAGCGTGATTTGTCGACTCTGTAGAAACGCTCAAAAATGCGGTACAAGTCAGCTTTATCCATTCCGATACCATTGTCGCTGACCTCGATTAGGATGGTTTCGTGCAGATCATAAAATCCAACTTTGACGTGTCCTTTCTTTTTTCCGTATTTGATTCCGTTGCCAACCAAATTATTCATCACTTCCATAATCCGCTTTTTGTCGGCCAAAACCATAATAGGCTTGTCGGTTTTTGTAGTGAACTGTAACGAAATATTACGCTCATTGGCCAGCATCTGTGCCAGTTCGAATACGTCTTCGGTTAATTTAACAAGATCTAATTCAACGCAATTTAATGTCAGTTCTCCTGATTCAAGTTTAGTTATCGACTCCAAATCTTCCACAATCGAGATCATTCGGTCGATACTTTTTTCCGTCCGCTGAAGGTATAATTTATTAATTTTCGGATCGTCAATTCCGCCTTCGAGTAAAGTCAGTACGTAACCTTGAATATTGAAAATGGGAGTTTTAAGTTCGTGCGAAACATTTCCTACAAACTCTTTCCGATATTTTTCCAGATCTTTTAACCGGGTAATTTCCTGAGTCTGATTTTTGGCCCATTCTTCAACTTCTTTTTGTACATCCGAAATGTTTGTCGTGCTTATTGCTTCAAGTAATTTTCCCTTTTTTCCGCTGATCGGAACTTCGCGAATAGTCTTGTAAATGGGTTTAATTTTGTCGTTGATGTATGTATTCAGGATAAAAAGCACCAAAAAATAGGAAACAGCGCAGAATAGAACGACGAAAATGAAAGAGTAGGTCAGCCCAAAGTCCTTTTTCGACTCGATCAGAAAGAATCCGAAGTTGGAAAGCAGTAATAATACTGTGATGTATAATGATAGTCGCTTAGCAGAGTATGTCTTCATTTTCAAGTATGTTTCTTGTGACGCTGCAAAATTAATTGATTTTGTGGAGCTTTTCATTTTTTGCTCCATCGGAATCCTATGTTTAACTTTTAGGGTGCAAATGCAATGCGGAAAGTTAATAGAACAAAAAAATCCGAACCTTTTAAGGTCCGGATTTTATATGTCTGTTTTGAAGATTAAATGCCGAAAACGCTTTTAATCTGGTCAACATGATCGAGTTTTTCCCAGGTAAACAATTCAACTTCCAGTTCAATTCTGCCATTGTATGGCGATTCAAAAACTTTGGTTATCGTTTGCGGTTGACGACCCATGTGTCCGTATGCTGCAGTTTCGCGGTAAATTGGGTTGCGTAATTTGAGCCTTTGTTCGATGGCTGCAGGACGGAGATCAAAAATCGCCTGAATTTTTTCTGATATGTCTGAATCAGAAAGACCGGCGATGGCGGTGCCTCTGGTTTCAACGTAAACTCCTACAGGCTTGGCAACGCCAATGGCATAAGAAAGCTGAACCAGCATTTCGCGGGCAACTCCTGCAGCAACCATATTTTTAGCGATGTGGCGTGCAGCATAAGCAGCCGAACGGTCAACTTTTGATGGATCTTTTCCGGAGAAAGCGCCACCACCGTGAGCTCCGCGACCGCCATAAGTGTCAACAATAATTTTGCGGCCAGTCAGCCCGGTATCGCCATGAGGTCCGCCAATTACGAATTTCCCGGTTGGGTTAACATGGTAGATGATTTCATCGGCAAATAAATCCTGAAGTCTTTTTGGCAATTGGGCTTTTACCCGTGGAATCAGTATTTCAATTACATCTTTTTTGATTTTGGCAAGCATTGGTTCGTCAGCATCAAAATCGTCGTGTTGTGTTGAAACCACAATGGTATGAACTCGTTTGGGTGAATGATCGTCGTTGTATTCAATTGTTACCTGTGATTTTGAATCTGGACGAAGGTAAGTCATCTCCTTTTGCTCGCGACGAATGACGGCTAGTTCGAGCAAAATACGGTGCGACAAATCGAGTGGGAGTGGCATGTAATTGTCGGTTTCTGAATTGGCATAACCAAACATCATTCCCTGATCGCCTGCACCCTGATCCATTTTATCCGCCTTATCAACTCCTCGGTTAATATCTGGACTTTGCTCGTGAATGGCGCTGAAAACACCGCACGAATCACCGTCGAAACGGTATTCCGCCTTAGTGTAGCCAATCTGGTTGATAACCCGACGTGCGGTTTCCTGAACGTCGACATAAGTTTTCGATTTTACCTCTCCGGCAAGTACAACTTGTCCGGTGGTAACCAATGTTTCGATGGCAACTTTCGAGTTGGCATCGAATGCGAGAAATTCGTCTAAAAGGGCATCCGAAATCTGATCGGAAACTTTATCAGGATGACCTTCTGAAACTGATTCGCTGGTGAAAAAATAACTCATAATCTGTTTAATTTTAGTACCTGATACAACAGCAAACTCGCTGATAGTGTTCAGATAAAATGATTTATACAAATAAAAGTTGTGGGTAAATGATAGAAAAGCAAGATAAAAAAAGCATTACGTTTTAGCATTTTTTTTCGTGGTTGCAATCAGAACAAATTTATCCACATAACTGGTGCAAATGTATCAACTTTTTTCAGACAAAGAAGTCTTTATCTGGAAAAAGTTGATTTTTTAATAGATCCTTTCCGGTTTTTTCACCTGTATCGTCAACGTAATTGTTTTGATAACTATCAGTTGTCAATGTGTATATCTCGAAATCCCAAAAAGTATAACACACCATCCAGACCAATGGTAGAAATCGATTGTTGGGCGTTAGCCTTTACTTTTGGTTTGGCATGAAAAGCAATTCCGAGTCCTGCCAGATTCAGCATTGGCAAGTCATTGGCTCCATCGCCAACAGCAATAACTTGTTCTAAATCAATTTTCTCAACTTGAGCAATCAATTTTAACAATTCAGCTTTTCGTTTTCCATCTACAATATCGCCCAAATGCTTGCCAGTAAGTTTTCCGTCAACAATTTCGAGCTCATTAGCATAAAGGTAGTCAACCTCAAAAAGTTTTTTCAGGTGATTGCCAAAATAGCTGAACCCGCCCGAAAGAATGGCTATTTTAAATCCACATTTTTTCAATATCGACATTAGCCTTACAGCGCCTTCCATTATAGGTAGATTTTCGGCAATTTCACGCATCACGCTTTCGTCCAAACCTTCAAGTAATGCTACTCGTTGTTCAAAGCTTTCCGAAAAATCAATTTCACCACGCATTGCTTTTTCGGTAATGGCTCGTACTTGTTCGCCCACTCCGGCCCGGTCGGCAAGTTCATCAATCACCTCGGTTTTGATAAGGGTCGAATCCATATCAAAGCAAATTAATCGGCGATTGCGACGGAACATATCGTCTTTCTGAAACGAAATGTCGATGCCTAGCTCTGCTGAATAGGCCAGAAACTGAGCCGAAAGTAGATTCTTGTCAAGCAATTCGCCCCTCACCGATAACTCGATGCACGACCGAACGGCATTTTCATCATCGGTTTGCAAACTAGGCCTGCCAGTTAAGCGTTTGATGGAGTCGATGTTTAAATTTTGATCCGAAACGGCTTTTGTTACTCTCGACAACTGTTTGGCTGTTATTATTTTACCAAGTATGGTAACAATATATCTGCTTTTCCCCTGACGGCCTACCCAGTTAGTATAGCGTTCAGGAGTTACCGCAGTAAAACGCACATTTACATTTAGTTCCGAACATTTGAAAAGCACTTCTTTCAGGATATGCCCCGATTCTGCGTTATCCGACATTTTGAAAAGGATTCCTAACGATAATGTGTGGTGTATGTCGGCTTGCCCGATGTCTAAGATGGTGGCATCGTATTTTCCAAGAATCTCAGTGATCGAAGAGGTTACTCCCGGTTTATCTTCGCCCGATATGCTGATTAAAATTATTTCGCTATTTGGCATTGGTAAATTTTGGTTTTGTTTTAATATTCTTTGTTTTTTGCAAACTGTTGAACAATTACTTTGTCAATTCCTGAAATACATTTTCGAGACTTTGCTGTTGCTCTTTCAATGAAAGCAAAATAAGCTGATTATTAACTGCAAAGTGAAAAAGTGCAGGCCGCAAATCAGTGGTTCCGTCCGATTCGGCGATGAACGTTGTTGAATTAATCGCTTCAATTTTCTGAAGGCCTTGAATTTTTCGAATAGCTTCCAGATTGGGTGATTTATCGAACTGAACGAATACTGTTTGTTTCTGTGCAAATTGCCTGCCTTTGAGTTGATCGATCGAACCGTCAGCCACAAGACTTCCTTTATTGATAATGATTACCCGGCTACAAATGGCCTCAACTTCCTGCATAATGTGGGTTGAAAGCATAACCGTTTTGTTTGCACTAATTGTTCGAATCAATTGTCTGATTTCTTCGAGCTGATTGGGATCGAGCCCGGTAGTTGGTTCATCCAAAATAAGTACTGCCGGGTCGTGAATCAATGCCTGCGCCAGTCCAACCCGTTGACGATAACCTTTCGAAAGTGCCCCTATTTTTTTATGCTGTTCGGTTTTGAGTCCGGTTAATTCAATCATCTTCAAAACCTGTTCTTTTTTATTCTGAAGTTGATAAAATCCTGCCACCATTTCAAGGTACTCCCTCACATATAAATCAGTATAAAGCGGATTGTTTTCAGGCAAATATCCAATTTGAGAGCGGATAGCAACGTTTTTCGTTTCAACGGTTTCGCCATTTATGGTTACAGTTCCTCCGTCAGAAGAAAGATAGCCGGTAATAATCTTCATTAGCGTCGATTTCCCAGCGCCATTTGGCCCCAGAAATCCCACCAACTCGCCGGTTCCGATTTCAAATGAAACCTGATCGAGTGCTTTCTGACTTCCATAAAACTTACTTACCTGCTCTATTTTGATGGTCATTTTATTCAGATTTGATCCTGTCAAAAGTAAAGATTTCTATTGATTCCGAAATCTGCTTTTCGAAATGGGACTCCTATGGATTATTTTTATTAGTTTCGTCACCTGACTCCATGTAAATAGGAGTCATTTGCTATTCGTTTTTATTAACTTTAAATTAACTTTGCGCCCATCAATACAATGGTTAAATGAAGGATCAGAACTTTAACTACATAGAGGATTTGACGAAGTATCAGCGACAGAAAACATCGTTGGTACGGATAGGAGGAGTATTGCTTGGAGATCAAAATCCGATCCGGATTCAATCCATGACAGATACCGATACGAGTGACACCGAAGCCACGGTTGAGCAAATCATTCGTATCATTAAAGCAGGAGCCGACATGGTAAGGGTTACCGTCAGGGGCGTTGCTGATGCCGAAAATCTTAAAAACATCAAGAGTGAACTGGTGGCCAGGGGATTTGAAAATCCGTTGATTGCGGATATTCATTTTAACCCACATTTAGCCGAAATAGCTGCAAAATATGTATTCAAAGTCCGGATTAATCCAGGAAATTTTTACGATAAACGAGCCAAATTTGAGCACCATCTTTATACAAACGACGAATATAGATCTGAGCTTCAGAAAATAGAGGAGCAATTCGTTCCTTTTCTCCAAATGCTGAAAGATACCAATACAGCACTACGGATTGGGGCGAATCAGGGATCATTGTCAGACCGCATTATGAGTCGTTATGGAGATACTCCAGCCGGAATTGTTGAATCGGTCATGGAATTTCTACGCATTTGCCAGAATCAAGATTTTGCCAATGTGGTTATTTCGATCAAATCGAGCAATACCCGCTCAATGGTTTATACCGTTCGTTTGCTCAACTACAAGATGCGTCTCGAAGAAATGAGCTATCCACTTCACCTTGGAGTTACTGAAGCTGGAGAAGGCGAGGATGGGCGAATCAAATCAGCAGTTGGTATTGGCGCATTACTGGCCGACGGAATTGGCGATACCATTCGCGTTTCATTAACCGAAGCTCCTGAAAATGAAATTTCAGTAGCCCGAAAGCTGATCAATCACATTGAAACATATAGAAATCATAAACAGATAAAGGCACCGCTTTTCGCGCAGATTAATCCATTCGAATATGAACGGCGTTCTGTTCGTCCGGTTTTAAAAATGGGAGACAAGAATTTGCCAGTTGTTATGGCCGATTTACGAGGCCGTACACTTTCCGAAATTCTGCCATTACGCGGAAAACAAATTCCGGAGTACTTCTTCAATAATCATGAAGTGCTTGATTTGGAAGGCAATTCATATCCAGTGCTCACGCTTGAAGAATATTTGTTTGGAGGATCGCATTGGGGTCAAACCAAATTCATCCGGACCAACAAAGAGGAATTTGATCATTTCATGAATGAAAATCCGGAGATAATCACCAAACTGAAACAAACCCGGAAGACCATATTGATATTGGAAAGTTTAAGCCGGAATCCATTCGCTGATTTGCGTGCTTTCTTCATGACTTTGGAATCGCACATATGGAAGGTTCCGGTTGTGATTTTCAGAAAATACAACGAACGTTACCTCGAAAACCTTCAGATAAAAGCAGCCGCAGATCTGGGCGGTTTACTCATAGATGGTTATGGCGATGGAATATGCATTACCAACGATTCGGAACAGATTACGTTCACCGATTTGAAAGACCTGAGTTTTTCTATACTTCAGGCCAGCCGGATGCGATTGACCAAAACCGAATTTATTTCATGTCCGGGTTGTGGCCGAACTTTGTTCGATTTGCACGAAACTACCATCAAAATCAAGACTCATTTTAATCATCTCGATCATTTAAAAATTGGGGTAATGGGTTGCGTTGTCAATGGTCCCGGTGAAATGGGCGATGTTGATTATGGTTTTGTGGGTGCTGGTCCTGGAAATGTGAACCTGTATAAAGGTCAGGCACTCATTAAAAGACATATCCCTTTCGAACAGGCAGTTGAAGAACTCGAAGCTCTTATCCGCGAAAATGGTGACTGGAAAGATCGCGAAGCATAGTTGGGGCGAAGTTTCCAATCACTATCATTCCTTTATTAAGGTTGAAATCGCGTAAAGCGGAACAATTTCAATGTTTCCATCGCGCCCGAAATTTTCAAGCGAACAACGAATCCCTCTGGATAGGCTCTTTTCCTTCATGAACAGTCGCATGCTTTGCATTTTTCCGCTGTAGCCCGACTTGATTTCGACAGGCACAATATCACGACCCTGACGGATGACATAATCGACCTCAGCATTGCTGCTTCTTTCCTGACGATGCCAGTAAAACAACTGTGGCTTTTCTAAAAACGACGATGACTTGATCAGTTCCAGCCCTGCATAAATTTCGGCCAGACTGCCCTTATTCACCATGTCCATTTCTTCAACCACCAGGTACTCGCGGATATTCAACCCCAGAATATGTTGAAATATGCCAGTATCGTATAACAAAACCTTAAACTTCTTCGAATCCGCCTGTGCGCCAAGTGGAAACCCATTGGCCGAAGTGTGGTAAACGGGATAAGCCAGTCCGGCCTTCACTAAAAGTTCAAGCGTTTCCTTAACCTGAGGTAGGCTTGCCTTTGCCATCACATTCGAATACACAAACTTCGCTCCGGCTTGTTCAACAATACTGGCAAATACTTCGCGGATGCGGCTTTCAGGAACTCGCTTATGGTACTTCGAAAAATCGTCACGAATCGATAAAGCCAAATCACTCAAAACATTTAGCGCGTCGTATAAGCTTTTGTTTTCGACCAGTTGCCGCACCACTTCGGGCATTCCTCCGGTTAACAGGAATTTCCGGAAGTATTCGGTCAGCTTCTCGTGAAATACAGGGTTCATTGGTTGGTCTGGAGAAGCATTCCTGATCATTTCAACATACTGATCCATTTGGTTCGCCATCAGAAACTCATTAAACGACATCGGGTACATAAACATCGAACGGATACGGCCTACACCAAACGAAGGAAGTTCTGCCAAGGCAAATTCGAGCAACGAACCCGCTGCAATTACATGCAAGCCTGGCTTATTCTCATAAAGGAACCTTAGCGCCGAAATAGCACGGGGACAAACCTGAATTTCATCAAAAAACAGAAGTGTTTCGTTTTCAATAATTGGTTTGCCGTAAAAGGCCGATAGTTCCTGACAAATACGGATTGGATCAAGATTTTGATTGAAAAATGGACAAACATCTGAGTCAATCTCGAAGTTTACTTCAATATAATTAGCAAAAGTCTTTCCAAGTTCTCTTACCGTAAAAGTCTTACCAACTTGACGGGCTCCACGCAACAAGAGAACCTTCCTTTCGGCCGATTCCTTCCATTTGAGTAATTGTGTAAAGATTATTCGCTTCATTGCCTTTGTTTTTTAATGATTATCAACTTTATAACAAAAAGTCAAGGCAAATATACATCAAAAAAACCAAAAAGTCAAGGCAAATTCCATGTATAAATATCAAAAAGTCAAGGCAAGTTGTTGAGGCTATAAATATTCCTGAAATATCTCTTCTACTTTTTGTCCGGGTTCAAGCCAAAATCCTTTGAGTCCAGAGGTTATTGCACTTTCCACATTTGGGAATGAATCATCAATAAATAGTGATTCTTCAGGATTAATTTTCGAAAGTCGGATGATTTCCTGATACGATTCGGGTGTTGGTTTCCGGTAGCCTATTTCGTTAGAATAAAAATCTTTATCGAAAAGCGTAGAAACTTCGAATCCGTGTTGTTTCCTGAAAATAGAATAGAATTTTTCAACATGAATGGCGTTGGTATTGCTGAAAAGGTAGATATTGAAATTTTTTCGGAGGTTCTTTACCAGGCTAACCCTGATTTCCGGAAAGTCAAGCAGCATGGCTGTCCATGCATCATCAATTTCCTGAAAGGAAACTTGATTCGGGAGGAGTTCAAGAACGCCTTTCCGAAATTCATCGGATGTAATTTTGCCTTGTTCCATCAGATAGAATATTTCATGGTCGTATGAAAGGCCTTTATCGCCAACCAATTGTTCCATTCCAAGCTTTCCGAAAGCTTCAATTGTTTTTTTCGGATTGATATTTAGCAAGACACCACCAAGGTCAAAAATTATATTACGGATTCCATTCAACATTTCCATAGCCTTCATTTTTTGGATTCACAAAAGTCAGAAAAAAACCGGAAATTCAAAGGAAGATTAAAGTACCAATCTTTTTTTAAACGTCCGATCTCTTATCTTTGAGGATGCAAACAATAGATAAAATCATGGGAAACCCGCAAACGATTTGGTATAGTAAGGAGAATAATTTGGTTGAGACCATTGATCAGCGATTCCTGCCATTTCAGAATCTGATTGTTGAAATCCAAACTTTGGATGAGGCACGATTTGCAATCACGGATATGATCGTTCGCGGTGCACCGTTGATTGGAGTAACCGCTGCTTACGGAATGTATTTGGCTGCACGGAATTATTCCGGAGATGATTTCTATTTAGAAATGCAACGTGCAGCCGATTGGTTAAAATCATCGAGGCCTACGGCTGTTAATCTGGCGTTTGCTGTAGATGAGGCTCTTTCTGTGATTTCAGATCGAAAGACAGTTTTAGAAAACACTCAATTGCTCTTTGACTATGCTGAAAACCTGAAGCAACGCGAAATCGGATTCAGCAAAAATATTGGTCTCCATGGATTGGAACTGATCAAAGCGATCAGTAAAAATAAAAACGTTGAACCGGTTCAAATACTGACTCATTGCAATGCCGGATGGTTGGCCTGCGTGGAATTGGGAACCGCAACCGCTCCGATTTATCTGGCTCATGAAGCCGGAATCCCGATACATGTGTGGGTCGACGAAACCCGCCCTCGAAATCAGGGTGCTCGCTTAACCGCTTGGGAACTCGGTGAGGCCGGAATTCCGCACACGGTAATTCCGGATAATGTCGGTGGACATCTGATGCAGCACCAAATGGTTGATTTGGTCATTGTGGGCAGCGACCGCACCACGTTGAATGGAGATGTGGCCAACAAAATTGGAACTTACCTGAAAGCCTTGGCTGCAGCCGACAATCGTGTGCCGTTTTACGCGGCTTTACCGTCTACAACAATCGATTGGAACCTAAATGACGGAATCGCGGATATTCCAATCGAACAGCGCGATGGCCGCGAAGTATGGATGATGGAAGGATTGCTAAACAATGAAGTTCATGAATTTCGGATACTTCCGGAGAAAAGTCCGGTAGCTAATTATGGATTCGATGTTACACCTGCCCGGTTAGTAACCGGTTTAATCACTGAGCGCGGAGTTTGTAAGGCAACAAGGAAAGGCATCTTAGAACTTTTTCCTGAAAGGAGTTTGAAAAATGACTGAAGGATATATCAAGTTTCAGTGTAACTGGGATCAGAAAGAAATTCGGATTCCGGAAGATTTATTTTTTTCGCTGGAAAAGGAGCGTTTACGGCTATACGAATTGGGTTTAATCGGGATGTATCCCGATGGAATTGGGTTTGGAAATATTTCAATCAGGATGGAAGGACGTTCTTTTCTGATCACTGGCAGTGCAACCGGGCAATTCGATGCACTAAATCAATCTCATTATGCAATGGTTTTAGATTACAACTTTATGGGTAATTCCATTTCGTGTAAAGGCCTGACCAAAGCATCAGCCGAAAGTCTGACTCATGCTGCTGTTTACGAAGCCCTTCCCGAAGTTGGCGCTGTTGTTCACATTCATTGTCTTTGGATGTGGGAAAAGCTATTAAATAATTACCCGACAACCTCCGGAGAAATTGAGTATGGAACTCCGGAAATGGCTTTAGCAGTTCAATGTTTGGCAGCTGAAATGAGAATGAGTGACGAAAATATCATCATCATGGGCGGTCATCGTGAAGGAATTCTGACTTTTGGCAAAAATCTGGAAGAAGCAACAGCTCAAATTATCAATATTTATAATCGTTATCAAAATGACTAAAATTGCCATTATCGGAGGCTCCGGATTGGAAAATCCAGCCATCCTGAAAAATGCATCTGAGTTAAAAGTGGATACACCCTACGGACCAACAACTTCCGATTTTAAGTGCGGCGTGATTAACGGTCAGGAGGTTGTGATTCTTTCCCGGCATGGCCGCCAACATACGATTCCGCCAACTCAGGTAAATAACCGCGCAAATATTTGGGCCATTCGTGAAATTGGATGTACCCATATTCTGGCGACTACGGCATGCGGCAGTTTACGTCAGGAAATTGGTCGTGGCGATTTTGTTGTACTCGATCAGTTTATTGACTTTACCCGGCACCGCGCGGTGACTTTCTTTGAATCATTCGAACCACGCGAAATGAAACATACGCCAATGGCCGATCCGTTCGACAGTTATCTCAGGTCAAAAATCATTGAAACTGCGCAGGAATTAAATATGAAAATTTTTGAAAATGGAACAGTGGTAACCATTGAGGGACCTCGGTTCTCAACACGTGCCGAATCGAATATGTTTCGGTTATGGGGAGCCGATGTAATTAATATGTCGACTGCTCCTGAAGCCATTTTAGCCAATGAACTTGGAATTCCGTATGCAGCAATCGCCATGAGTACCGATTACGACTGCTGGAAAACCGATGAGGCTCCGGTAACCTGGGGCGATGTTTTAACGGTTTTCAATGAAAATGTCAGTCATGTAATTGATCTGCTTATTCATACGATTGGGAAAATCTAGACGGATAGTTTCATAATGAAAAAATACCTTTTCCTTGAAATTTTAAGTACGATCTGTATGTTGTTTGGCACATGTTTTGTAAAAGTTGAAACAGATAAGTTGTCTCAAAGCCATGAACAATTTTTTAAGTAGATCGGTCAATTACAAGGTTAAAAGAGAAAAGGTTTAAAATAGATTGACTTGATTTCATACATCAAAGTTGGAGGCCATTCCTGAATTTCAGGAGTGGCTTTTTCATTTCTACGTCAAAACATAGAATCTCCCTGAAATTAAAAAGCTCCATTTGGAGCTTTCAGATATTATGGGTTTACGTGGATCCAGACACCAGACGCAGGATTTTTAGATAACAAGGAATTTAGCTCCTTCTGAGCTTCATCCTTAGTTGAAAATCCTTTCATAGCAACTCGGTTCAGACCTTTGAAGACACCTAGGTTTTGTCCGTTGTATCCTTGTTCTTTAAGTTGCTGAATGTATTTATCGGCATTTTCTTCGCTTTTGAAGCTTCCTCCAATGATGAAATATTTTAGTTGTTCAGTCTCTGCTACAGATACATTAAAAGAATTTTCAGTCAAATTCTGTTCCGGAGTTTGTATTGGCGCAGCCGGCGTGCTTTGCATTAGTGTTTCCCACATTCCCATATCCGATTTGGACAGATACTCATTGTTCTTTTTCATCGGAATGAGTGCCATCGCAATCAATAAAGGAATAGCGATAGCGAGTTTCTTTAACTTGCGCTGCTGAAAAATAACGGGAATGGGTTCACGGTATTCAACCTTAATGGCAGGCTTGGGCATTTGCCGCTGGTAGAGTTTTTCGTAAGAGAAATTTTGTAGTCCGTACGATTCCACCAACAGGTTTTGTTTCAGTTGAGGTTCG
>JBBQXI010000023.1:0-19035 GCA_038209805.1 Bacteroidales bacterium
TATGGCAAAAATAATGTTCTGCCAAACACCTTTTTAACATCCGGAACATCTGAAGAAGTTACCAAAGCCAAAGAAGCAGGAGTCAGGTTCATACGTCAGGGAGGTGGAAACAACAGCACCAAATACAATTGGAGGTTAAAACTCTCAAGTCACCCCGATTGGTACAACAATGTGTATGCAAACGACTGGGATATTGCGGCAAAAACCATGTTCGAAAATCTAATAGGAGTTCAGGGAATGTGGTCGTTTCAGCTTCTTGGCAAAGCTGCTTCCAATACGAATAATAATTTTGCCGACTGGTCGTACAATCAATCGCAGTGGTGGAGCGGCGTTGCTCAAAACCTTGCCGGTGGCGGTACTCCAAATAAAGCTGGTGGATCAAAAGCTTCAGTTGAAGGCGATCCCAATCTATACCTGATGTCTTGGACAGCCGATTCAACTGTCGGGATTATCGATAAATGGTTTGGCGCCAAAGGACTTGGATACGACAAAAGCAAAATTCAATATTGGAGCATGGACAATGAGCCTGAAATATGGTCCAGTACGCATGACGATGTCATGAAAACCCAGTGCTCGGCTGAAGAATTCATGCAACTCTATTTTAAAGTTGCCAAAGCTGCACGTGCCAAATTTCCCGACATCAAACTTTCCGGACCAGTTCCGGCAAACGAATGGCAATGGTTCCGATGGGGCAATGACGGAATACCATCAGACGGAAAAAAATATTGTTGGCTCGAATTTTTCATTAAACGAATTGCTGAAGAGGAAAAAGCAAGTGGCATCCGATTACTTGATGTGCTTGATATTCATTATTATCCTGAAACATCTGATGCCGCCAAATGTGTCCAGCTGCATCGCGTTTTTTTTGACCGTAATTATGAATATCCTGAAGCCAATGGCGTTCATACTGTAACCGGAGGTTGGGATTCAAACATCAATAAGGAATATGTTTTAGGTCGGTGCTCCGATTGGCTTACTCAATACATGGGTGCCAATCATGGAGTAGGTTTGGCAGTTACCGAAACGGGAATGAAATCAACCAATGCGAATGTTCAGGCTGTTTGGTATGCCTCAATCCTGGGCGAATTCATGAAAAATGGAGTTGAAATTTTCACTCCGTGGAGTTGGGATATTGGCATGTGGGAAACGCTTCATTTATTTAGCCGGTATAACCAGGAAAACTATGTGCAGGCTTCTTCTCAGAACGAAACATTGATTTCGGCTTATCCAACCATAAATACGACATCCGATTCGATGACCGTTGTTCTGGTTAACCGGTCATTGACCGATAAGCAAACCGTTGATCTGAACTTTTCAGGGTACCATATAAATCCGGGAAGTTGTCCGATGTATTCGATTTCTGGACTTGGTTCCGCCGAAACCTTTATCTCACACGCAAACAATGCACTAAAAAAAACGGTAGTTCAGGCCACTTCAACCCATATCAGCGTTGAACTTGCGCCCTTATCTGTAAATACAATCACCTTAAATTCACTTGTAACAGGTACAGCTCCGAAACTGCAAAAGAGTAGTTTTGAAGCTTCAGCCTATCCAAATCCGGCGAGCGAACAAACCACTCTTAACTTTTCGCTGCCTGACAAGATCCGAATGAATATTACTGTTTTCAATTCAAACGGACAGCTCCTGAAAACGATTATCAATTCGGTTTTCGAGGCCGAAAATCATCAGGTAAATTTGAACACCAGCGAATATCCGGATGGAGTTTATTGGATAAGATTCAATTCTGAAACTAATGTTGAGACAATCAAACTGATTAAAACTAAAAACCAGTAAATTAGCCAAACACTAAATCGCTAACTAAACGACTATGAAAAAAAAGAACATTCCCTTTTTACTGATCATCCTTCTTATTACAGGACTTTCGTTATCAGCCAAAGAAAAAACTATTTCGCTAAAGAAATTCAAATCCACCGATATCGGGAATCCTGATATTTCTGGTTCGTCCCGTATTCAGGATAACAGCATCACCATTACTGCCGGTGGAGCCGATGTTTGGGGAGTTCAGGACGAATTCCGTTTCATTTATACTGAGCGATCAGGAGATTTTGATCTGGTTGCCCAAATCGAAAGCCTAACCGAGCCACATTTGTACACCAAAGCCGGACTGATGGCGCGCGAAGATCTTTCGGATAATAGTCGTCACATTTTTTTTCAGGTATTTCCAAATAACAATCCGCGAAACAAAAACAATGGAGGATACGAGTTTCAATACCGGAAAGAAAAAGCGGGCGAAATGAAGGCCATTTATCCTGCCAAATTCGATGGAACTCCTGAATTTCCGGTTAATTACCCAAATACCTGGATCAGATTGAAACGAGTTGGAAATGATTTTACCGGATTTTACAGTGCCGATGGAAAAACATGGAAGCAATATACAACCTTCAACATGGAAATTCCGGAGAAAATATACCTGGGTTTTGCTGTTACCTCACACAACGCAAAAAAAACAGCCACTGCCATATTCAAAAACATTTCAGAATTAAAGGAATAACACGACAACCATGAAAAATTTATTAGTCTTTCTATTCTTGCTTTCCGGATTAGCAACATGGGCAGCGAAACCTGTACCTTCCGACCCGAAAGCAACTCCAGAAACAGTTAAACTGTATCAGAAAATGCTGAACCTGGAATCGAAAGGAATGATGTTTGGCCATCAGGATGCCTTTGCCTACGGAACTACATGGTATGCGCAGGAAGGCCGTTCGGACGTGAAAGACGTTTGCGGCGACCATCCGGCAATCATTGGCTGGGAACTGGGCCATTTGGAACTTGGTGGCGCCTACAGTCTCGATTCGGTTTATTTCGACAACATCCGGAAGGGAGTTATTTATGCCGACAAAATTGGTGCTATCAATACAATTAGCTGGCATTTTCGAAATTTACTTACCGGAGGAACTGCCTGGGATGTAAGCTCAAAGAAAACGGTGGCATCCATTCTGCCCGGTGGCGAAAAACACCAGCAATATCTGGAATACCTCGATAAACTGGCCAATTTTATGCTCAGCCTGAAAACCGATGAGGGGAAATACATTCCTGTTTTGTTCAGGCCATTTCACGAACATACCGGAAGCTGGTTCTGGTGGGGTAAAAACCTGTGTACGGTTGACGAATACAAAGCTTTGTGGCGGTTTACCGTGAATTACCTCCGAAATGATAAAAAAATACACCATTTACTATTCTCCTATTCGACCGATCGTTTCGCAACAGCCAACGAATATCTGGAACGCTATCCTGGTGACGACCTGATTGATTTGCTTGGATTTGACTTGTACGATAACGGACCTGACTATCAGAGCACTTTGAGTAATTGTGCCCGAATTGTTACACAGATAGCCACACAAAAAGGGAAAATTGCTGCAGTTACCGAAGCAGGTGATCCAACAGGTAAAAAAATAGAATGGTGGACAAAAACCATACTTGAAAACCTACGTCAATATAATCTTTCGTATGTATTGGTGTGGAGAAATTCGTTTACGAAAGCTAAAGATGTACCTTTTGGGCCATACAAAGGTAGCCCCAGCGAACAAGATTTTGTGAAGTTTTACAACGACCCGAAAACCTTGTTTTTGAAGGATATTCAATAAAAACGAGAAAGAGCCAACCGACAGCATTTCGCTCTGGGTTGACTCTTTTTCAGTTAAGATAACGGTTAGTTTATTGTAATCGATTTGGGCTTCTATGGTTTGAGATCAAACATTCACATTAAATAAGTATCCAACAAACGCAGTTATGCCCATCGCAACTGTACCCCAAAATGTAATTCGAATTACTGCTTTTACTATACTTGAACCGCCTGTTTTTGCTGCCAAAGCCCCTAAAATAATCAGGAAGAAAATAGCAAAACCGTAGAGGTAATATTCAAGGCTTTTTACCGGAAGAAAGAGCGTGACGATAAGTGGAAGTATTCCACCAACAGTAAATGATAAGCCTGAAGCAAAAGCTGCCTGGATGGGTTTAGCCTGACTTATTTCATTGATTCCCAATTCATCACGAATGTGTGCTCCCAACGCATCGTATTCTGACAATTCTTGGGCAACCAATAAAGCAGTTTCTTTTTTAAGCCCTCTTCTCTCGTAGATTTCAGCTAAAAGTCCTAATTCAATCTCAGGCATTTCAATTAATTCTTGCCTTTCCCGCTCTATGTCCGCTTTTTCTACATCGGTTTGAGAACTTACAGAAACATATTCACCTGCTGCCATCGACAAAGCACCAGCCACCAATCCGGCTAAAGTTGCCAACACAATGGGGTCTCTAAATTCACTTGCTGCTGCAATTCCGATCGCTAGACTTGATGTTGATAATATCCCGTCGTTCGCACCCAAAACGGCTGCTCTCAACCAATTGCTTTTGTGAATGAAATGAATATCTAAATAATCGTCTAATCCCTTTGCTTTCTCAGTCATTTTAATTGTTTTGTTTATAATTCTCAAGGTATAATTCTCAAAATTTCTTTGCTTTAGCCAATCCGATTTCTGGCACAATATCGCACTTCGCAATGAAAATACTCAAGGCGATTCAGATTGAACACGACTTTTCAAATATACGGATATTCTATGTTCAATTTAAAAAAGACGCGATTCTTGCTGGCGGATCAGTTGCTTTTCGAACAATGGCTTATAAATCGGACCGTCGGGAGTGGTTGTGCTTTCAAACAAAACAACTTTGTTCATATTAACCTGATCGAAAACCGCCTCCTGAAATTCTGTTAGTAACGATTGAAATGCAAAAGGATTATCCGCCCGTTTTACCCGGGCAATCGTCAAATGTGGTTTTAATGGTTTCTGGTCGAATGAAAATCCATTTTGCTGAAGCGACTGTCCCAATTTGGAATAGGCTGACATTAGTGGTGCAATATCCTGAAGGCCAAGCCACAAAACTTTGGGGTTGTGGGTATTGGGAAACACTCCTACCCCACACAAATTAGTTTCGTAAGCCTGAACTTCACTAAACGATTCATCGATTATTCTTTTCAGCAATGGAACCGCTGATTCTTCAGTACTTCCCAGAAAAAATAAAGTAATGTGCCAGTTTTCAGGAATAGTCCAATTCAACACATTTCGGTTCAATTGTGCGTCGCTCCTCCAAACCTCAACCTGTTGAACTGACCTTTGAGATTCGATTGGAATACCGATAAAAAGTCGTTTCATGACCTAAACTTACATACTTTTTCTGAATTCTATTTATCCAACAGATGAGCCTGAATAAATCGTAATTGTTTTTCGAGCATAGCAACTTTGTTCATCTCAAAGCCGGCCTTTCTTGCAGTTTCAAGCGGTTTCGAATAAATATATTCGATTTCCATAGCGCGATGATGGTCGTAGTCGAGTTTCATGCTGGGTGCATAAGGTTTCATCGCGACGGTCATGTCGATCATCTGTTGTGCCAGCGATTCTTTCAGCGGAACACCGCAGGCATTGGCGCCGTGAATCACTTCAAGCATCAGTTCTTTCGACAGTTCGCGGGTATGTTCGTTTGACATTAATCGATCAGTGGTAGTACTCAAAACGACAGTCATTCCATTAAACGGAATGTTCCAAACCAACTTCTGCCATCGGGCAAATTTCAGGTCAGGAGAAAGTTCCGAATGAATTCCTGCCGATTGAAAATCGGAGACAAGCTGTTTCAATAATTCCTGATCGGGAACATTGTACGAACCAATAATTAACTTCCCATAGTCGAGGTGATGAATATGCCCGGAACCAATTTTGTTTGAGCAAATAAAAGCCAGCCCACCTGCAATAGCTACACCAGGAAGTTGTTCCGAAAGATCTTCTTCCAAACCAAGTCCATTTTGAAGCAGAACCACAACACTTTTCGAGTGAAGCATCGGTTTAATCAATTCGGGTAAATGATGATTTCCGGTCGTTTTCAGGCAAACCAAAACGACATCGCACAAAGGCATTTCCTGTGAATTGTGGTAAGCATTGACTTCGTGCAAATGAAAATCGCCGTTAACCGAATCAACCCGAAGTCCGTGATTGCGAACATATTCATAATCGCTCCGGAATAAAAAATGAACTTCATGACTAGCCTTGGCCAGCATTCCGCCATAAAAACCACCCAAAGCGCCTGTCCCAATTACTCCGTATTTGATTGCCATTTTTGCTGAATTAAAGGATATGAGCAAAAATAGGTTCAAACGTGTAAATCTGTGAGTATGCACCACCAACTGAACCTAATCGTAACAAAAAAGTTACAAGCCACCTGTTACACAGAAATCATTCAAAAGAATTCATTAGTTTTGAACTGCTTTGGAAACCAAACATCTAAACCTATATTCCTTCTGACATGAAATCAACACTTTTTTCACTGATACTTATACTTACCGGTCTTTCCATTCAAAACTTATCGGCTCAGGAAACCAAATCGGTCTCGTCTCCCGACGGAAATCTTACCATTACCATTCAGCTTGACAAAGATGGTGTGTTGAGTTATTCTTTCAATGCTTTTAAGCAATCGGCTATTTTAAACTCGCCGATGGGATATTCTGCCGGGAATTCAGTTTCGGTGCCTTCCTTGGGTTGGGCTATCGAAAATTCCGAACAACATTCAGTAATCTCTGTTTGGAAACCAGTATGGGGCAAACGTTCGGTTGTTCCTGATGAATACAATGAATTAATTTTGAATCTTATAGGGCCAGATGCCTCTAAACTTCAGCATTTACGGCTGGAAGTCCGCGCCTACAACGATGGAGTAGCTTTTCGATACAGTGTACCGGCTAAAGAGAAAAACAGTTTAATAGCCACATCAGAATTAACTGCCTATCATTTTGCAGGCGACTACACAGCTTGGTTCTATAACGGCGAAAACGCAAATATTGGCCCTGTAAAACTTTCGGAAAACGATGCGAAACGATTGCCGGTAATGACTGTCAAAGCCAGTGATAAATTATACATGGCCATTCATGAAGCGAATTTGGCAACTGGTGATCCGCTGGTTCTTCAATCCATAAAAGGCAGTACCACTTTTTCAGTTGTTTCTAATCCCGGAACTCTGGAAGCAGGTTTCCAATCGGCCTGGCGGGTGATTCTCTGCGGAAAAACTCCCGGCACAATGGTCGATTCGCATATGATTGAACTTTTAAATCCTCCGGCAGTAGGAGATTTCTCATGGGTAAAACCCGGAGTAGCAGTTTGGGACTGGCGCATTGACGGTGCACAAATTGATGGCTTCACCTACGGAATGAATTATCCATCGTGGGTTCGGATGGTTGATTTTGCCGCCGAAAATAACATTCGCTATTTAGTTTTGGACGCCAACTGGTACGGTCCTGAGCACGAAGCAAAATCCGACCCGCTGAAAGGCGATAAAGTGAATGATGTAAAGAAATTACTTCAGTATGGGAAAGAAAAGGGAATCGGAATTTGGCTGTACCTTAACGACGTAGGTGGACGAAAATTCCCGATTGAACAAACCTTGAAACAATATGGCGACTGGGGTGCTGCTGGCATCAAATATGGGTTTATGAGAGGCAATCCGGCGGAGAAAAATGCATGGACGCGGAAGATCACCGAACTGTGTGCACAAAATCACCTGTTGTGTGATTTCCACGATGGGCCGGTGCATCCTTACGGACAGATGCGCACCTTCCCCAACGCGATAACTCGTGAATATTGCCATGCCCAGTTAGACGGTCATCATGTTTTTGTCCCTTCAACTTTTGTGACCACCGTTTTTGTGAATATGCTCGCCGGCCCGATCGACATGAATAATGGCATGTTCGATCTTCGACAAGGAAAAACCACTCGCGTTGACGAAAACCAACCAGTCCCATCCACCTTGGTTTCGGAGGCAGCTCGCACACTGATTGTTTTTTCAGGGGCAACGATTATTCCGGATATTCCTGAATATTACCGCAAATATCCCGATTTGCTGAAATTCATTGCTTCCCAGAAAATGCCATGGCAGGAAAGCAAAACGCTTTCAGGAGAAATTGGTGAGTACATTGTGGAAGCACGACAGGCGACTGATGGAGTTTGGCTCGTTGGTGCTGCTAACAATGAATTGCCCCGAGAACTTGATATTCCTCTCAGTTTTCTGAAACGTGGAAAATATGAAGTGACGATTATTCAGGATGGCGACAATGCGCATTACCTGAACAATCGCGAGGTATTGAAATCGGAGAAAAAAATTATGAAGCCATCAGAAACAGTACATGTTAAACTTGCTGCCGGAGGTGGCGCCTGCCTGATTATTAAAGAAATGGGTAAACTCAATTGAGAAACTCAATTACTTACACCGTGTTAACATGGAATTTCAAGAAATTACCTATGATCAACTGCAATTCTTAACACTTGCCTAATTCTGCATCACCTATATTTTCAGAATTAACAAGACCTCAAAACATTTTGCGCTCCTAAATGGTTTTATTTCTCAGTTTCAAACTTATAAATGAAGCAATAATGGAACCCAAAGCATTTGTAATCGAGCAAACTTTTCCGGCACCAAACTCATTTGTATGGCAAGCCATAACAGACAGAGATGAAATGAAACTTTGGTATTTCAACCTTCCAGAGTTTAAACCCAAAGTAGGATTAGAATTCCGATTTTTGGGAGGACCGGCCGAAGACCGGCAGTACAAGCATATTTGCCGGGTTACTGAAGTTATTCCGAATAAAAAACTTGCCTACACATGGCGGTATGACGGTTATGACGGAAACACCTTGGTTACTTTCGAACTTTTTGATGAAGGCGACCAAACCAAGTTGAAACTAACTCACGAAGGTCTGGAAACATTTCCGGATGACAACCCTGATTTCGCAAAGAAAAACTTTGCTGAAGGATGGACCTGGCTCATAGGTACTTCATTAAAGGAATTTCTCGCAAAAAAACAGAAACTTTAAATTCATACCAAATGAAAATCGCTTCAATTATCGTTCGTATTTTGATGGGTCTCATGTTCGCATTTGCTTCCATTGTGGTACTATTTAAACTCATGCCACAACCTGAACAAACAGGCAATGTTAAAATCTTTATGGATGGAATGACTGCTTCGGTCTACCTGATGACCACTGTGAAAATCGTTGAACTCATATGTGCTATTGCTTTTCTCTCCGGAAGATTTGTTCCGTTGGCAACTGTGGTCATCTTTCCAATTGTCCTGAATATTCTGTTGTTCCATGCATTTCTGGAACCGTCAGGATTACCTGTTGCTGTATTACTAATGCTTGGGAATCTGTTTCTGGCATTTTATTATCGCGACAAATACAAGTCGATGTTAGCCCCAAAATAAGAAATTGCGTTCCGAACCATTCAAACAGATAGCACGAACCAGTCAAACCAAGATTGATTCGTGCTTTTCTATATCAGATTCTGAACTGTTAAAAAGCTGAATTTAACAATTGCTGAATAGTTTTTTCTCTAAATTTAGAGTGTCTTAAAAAGCTAGCCATGAAAAGAAAAGCATTGATTTTAGCTATTTTTGCATTGATTTCTCATTCGTTATCAGCTCAATCAATACAGGAATTAAAGTCTGATTCAATCAAGATCGGGTTCAATTTCTATCAGCAAATTCTGAATGATACGTTGAAATTAAACGTTCCACCTGAAGGCGAAAATCGTCAATTTCATTTCAGAAAAATGAGCTGCAAAACCAAAATCTTGCGCAAATTTACGGCCAGAGATCTATAGTTTCTGATCATCAGTTCAGAATGCCGATATTGAATCCCGCATTTAAATCGGAAATGCCCGTTTTGAGGCCTGATTCAACAGTCCATTTCTTTCTTCGCATCAAAAAATTGGGAAATGATAGTCAATTTCTGAAAAAAATGAGGCTTCCGGCCTTTCGCATATATCCGTAAATTCAACTCAATTCCGTTGCTTCAAAATTGATTTTCAACTAACTTGCATCCTCAAGTTAAGACGAGTAAAAAACCTAATCAACTAAAATGAAACGAACAGCCTTTTCAATGATGACTATTCTTCTGGTCATCTTTTTTTCTGTAAGTCAAGCATTTGCAGAAATTAAATTACCTTCTATTTTTTGCGACAACATGGTGATGCAGCAGCAAACTCAGGCCGCAATTTGGGGAAAAGCAAATAAAAATGCGACCGTTAGTGTATCCACATCATGGAATGGGAAAAGCTACAGTGTCAAAGCTTCGGCTGATGGTAGCTGGAAAGTAAAAGTAGCCACTCCCAAAGCTGGCGGCTCTTATGAAATCACGATCAGTGATGGCAAATCACTGAAACTAAAAAATGTATTGATCGGCGAGGTTTGGGTTTGCTCCGGACAGTCGAACATGGAAATGCCCATGAAAGGATATAAAAACCAACCGATCCTGAATGGTTTAGATGCTATCATGCTTTCTTCCAATCCAAACATTCGGTTATTCTCGGTAAAAAGAGCAACCAGCGTAGAGCCGCTCGACGATTTTACCGGCGAATGGAAATTGTGTGAACCCGAAAATGTAGCTGAATTTAGTGCAACAGCCTATTATTTTGGATTAATGTTGAATAAAGTTCTGAAAGTTCCGGTTGGCCTGATCAATACAAGCTGGGGTGGAACACGCATCGAACCATGGATCAGTGAAATGGGATGCAAAAACTTCGATTGGGTAAAACTTCCGGAGAAGAAACCAGTTGAAAACCTTTCGCAACAAACACCAACCGTTCTGTTCAACGCAATGATCAACCCGATTGTGGGCTACGGAATGCGTGGGGCCATTTGGTACCAGGGCGAATCGAACCGCAACGAACCCAAAGAATATCAGAAATTAATGCCGGGACTAATCGAAAACTGGCGCTCCTTGTGGGGAATCGGTGAATTCCCATTTTACTTTGTTCAGATTGCACCTTTTGATTACGGCCCAACCGGATTGAGTTCGGCTTACCTTCGCGAAGCCCAGTTAAAAGCATCAACAGCGATTAAAAACATCGGCATGGCTTGTATCATGGATATTGCTGAAAAAGATTGCATCCATCCGGCAGCCAAAGAAACTGGGTCCAAACGCCTCGCCTCGCTTGCTCTGGCTCAGACCTACGGAATAAAAGGAATTGCCTGCCAAAGTCCTGTTCTGAAAGAGATGAAGGCTGATGCAGGAGTGGTAAAACTGACCTTCGACAATACGCCCAATGGATTAACTTCGTATGGGAAGGAATTAAGTTGCTTCGAACTAGCTGGAGCCAATAAACGATTTTTCCCAGCTAAAGCTTTCATAACCGGAACTGGCATTACCTTAATTTCACCTTCTGTTGCAGAACCGGTTGCCGTACGTTATGCATTTAAAGATTTTATTGTTGGCGATTTATTCAGCACCGAAGGATTACCAGTCTCGTCATTCAGAACCGACGAATGGGAACCTGAGAAATAAACAATAGGTTGATCTCAAAAAAAAGCAAAACCCTGATACGGAATCAGGGATTTTGCTTTTTTTTTGGAGCTGATCATTCTGCATTCAGTAAATGATTAGCCTTTCTATGCGAAGAATTAATTAGTATGAATATCCGATTGTATACCTAATTGAATCTACAATTGGGGCTTTGCCCCAAACCCTAATTACTTTTTTGTCTTAACACAAAAAAGTAATCAAAAAAAGTCAAGGCTGAGTCCGCTTCGCTCGAAAAACTATCGCTCGACGGCTAAAATCTTTTAAACTCGCCTGTGGCTCAAACAGAAAAGATTTTTTAACGCCGCCTTCACTTGTTTTTCGGCTCATCAGACAAGGCCAGTCACTCTTCTTAAAGTTTTAGGTAAAAGAACGGATACTCATTTAATTATTGCACTTTCCAGACCAACACATCGGCAGTTTTCATCGACTTGCTGCCAATCAAAATTTTAGCTCTGGCCGGAAGATTCATCTCATAAACCTTGTCGGAGTAATTCATGGCTATCCCAAATCCGTCGCGGTATTCAACCATAATTCCTTCAGGATAATCTTCAACCGGAATACCTTGCTGTTTGTATAATTTGGTAAGTACCTGTTTTTCCAGATCGCCCGTTTTGGAGTCAACACCAATGTAAGTTACCGTTCCTTTGCCCAATTTATGAAAAACAACGGCTGACGTTCCGGCGTAAAAATCGCCTTCAAACGTTCCCCAGGTTTCGGTTCCTTTAAATGGTTTCAGCAAATCGCCCCAGCTTGTCCAGGCAAATTCCTGATTGTTGAATTTTATTTTATCCGGAGATTGCGGCATCAACAAATCGTACGATTCAACTTCGGCGCCAAACAATTTCCACATGGGCTGATAAAACTTGGCTTCCCACAAGTGTCCGTTGCGATCCTGAATTCCGGTACGGCAACTCATCACCAGATTACCGCCTTTCTCGGCATAAGCAGTTAATTTATCAATCATCTGCTGATCGATCATCTCGTAAGCTGGAACAATCAAAACCGGATAATTGGCAAAATTGGTGGTATCGCGCACAAAATCGACAGGCGCACCAAACGATTTCACCGCTTTGTAATATTTCAGGAAATGGCCTTCGGTGTTCCATTCGGTTGTTTGCTTGTTTAGGTTGAGCCCCTGAACATTGTCGGTATTAATCAGGATGCCCGTTTTCCTTTGCAGATATGGTTTTGGCAACTTATCCTTTGAATCGTAATTTTTACGCAACTTCTGAATTTCAGTAATGAACTGACTGAATTCTTTTCCTCCAGGAGTTGGAGTTACTCCATCAGGTCCTACCATTCCGTAGTGATATTGCTCGTAACCGTACAAAGGTGCACGGAAACGGTATGAACAGGTAAATTTACTTCCTCCGGCAAACACATGCCACAAATACATGCGGATAGCACCCGGAAGTGGCTGCGGATTAATGCTTCCCCAGTTGACCTGACCGGGCTGAAGTTCCATTACTCCATATGCGCCTTTCAGCGGACGGAAAAAGTCGTTAGCCATGGCAATGCGCGAATATTCGCCCACGCGATAACCTTTTGGACCAATTCCAAGATCGCCACCATAAACCATATATCGGGTATAAGCCACAAAATCGAGTTCTTTGCTCTGGCCAACATAACCCACATCGTACATCGGAATGTAGTTTGATGTAATCCATTGGTCGGGAGAAGTATATTTCCGGAGCACCTTTGCCTGCTCATCCAGAAAAGTAGCAGTTTCGTTATCAGCAAACCGGTAATGATCGAGCTGAGCGTGAAGGTTCATTCCCCATTGTTTGTGCAAAGGGATATTTATCTCATCAAAACTGGAATAAGTTCCGCTCCAGAAATTGTTTCCCCAAGACTGATTCACGGCATCAATCGTTTTATATTTTTCTTTCAGCCAGTCGCGAAAACGCTGAGGAGCATCAACACCATAATCGAGAAAACGGCGAGGCTCATTATCCAATTGCCACCCAATTACACGTTTATCACTTCCGTAGCGTTTGGCCAGTTCTTCAATCATTTTCATGGAATACATACGGTAATAGTTGCTCGAAAAAGTGGCATGTTGCCTTGCGCCATGATCCATTTTTGTGCCGTCCTCATTGGTCGCCAACACATCGGGATGCTGACGCACCAACCACACCGGTGGAGTAGCTGTTGATGTACACATTACGACTTTCAACTTGTATTTTTCGGCTAGTTGCAATGAACGGTCGAGCCATTTGAAATCGTATTTCCCTTCTTCGGGTTCTAATTGAGCCCACGCAAACTCGGCAAAGTGGGTAAATTCGAAACCCATTTTAGCCATATTCTGAAAGTCGCGATCCCATTGGGTTGAGTCCCAATGTTCGGGATAATAATAAACGCCCACGGAAGTCAGATCCTTGGCCGGAAAAAATTTCTCGATATTCTGAGCAGATAAATTGAAGCTTAAAATCATTCCGAATAAACTCAGAATGAACAGCTTCTGAATAGAAGTACTTTTAAAATTCATAACGGTAAGCATTAGATTTTAGGGTAATAAATTGGCAATACAAGTATAACTCATTTTCGGGCAAAAACGGTTAAAAGTGTCTAAAACACAATAATTATTCCGGCAGATCTTTGATTAGCATTTCAGGTTATCCTCATCCCATTTCTCCGGATTTTGGATGATGTAATTCGATATTCGGTAGTAGGATTCCTCGTTGCGAACGATGTGTTCCCAATAATTCCGTTGCCACAATTTACCATCGAACCGTTTCCATCCGCGATGTTTTACGCCACGGATATATTCGACCGTAGTGATTGATTTGAATGCATCAATCATATCCCCAACTGTTTTGCTTTTTGGAGCAACTATCGGGGAAATTGTCGGGGCAACCGTCGGGGCAACCCTTGTGGTTGCCCTTGTGGTTGCCCTTTCATCTTTCTCAACAATTTCCAATATACCATGAAAATGATTGGGCATCACCACGTATTCGTGCAATTCAATATTCACGAAACGGATTTTTAACGCCAACCATTCCGATTCGATCATTCGGCCTGCGTCGTTTAATATCATCGATTGGGAATGGGTGGGGGTTGGATTTAGGGCGGCCACAAGGTTATTGGCGGAATTAGGATTTAGGGCGGCCACGAGGGCCGCCCCAACGGGTCGTATTTCGCCAAATAACCGTTCGCGGTTGTGAACGCACAGGGTAATAAAATACAATCCGGCCTGCGAATAGTCGTACCCTTTTAACCGGATGGAACGGCGGTTGTGGAAATTGGGATTGCGGTCAGACATGGGAATTAATTTGAACAGTTGTTTTTATCTTGACCGATAGATTGCCAACGAAGTGCTGCTATTTAGTTTATTAATTTCTTGTCAACGAAGTACTGAAACCTGACTTGTATATATCAAAATTGACCATTCTTGTTAATCAAACTATGTTATTCTAAAGGTGGGCATTTCGCTGTTATGCTTTGTTGTTTAAAATGGCAGTATTTCATCTTGGGGAATTATCAATTCAAATTTGCTTTGATAAAGGTTTTTATAGCTTTCCAAATAATTACTATCGATTAAACCCAATTTATCTGAAACTATTTTATTCATATATTCATTTATGTCTTCATCGTTTCTTATCCAATAAATTTGATTGTTAGATATTGCCGAATAAACAATGTCATCTAATTGCTTTGAAGTAAAATCATCATAGTTTTTAAGTTCTCTTAAAACGTTTCTCGTCTCAGAAAAGGAAGAACTACTTGAAAGCTTATTAATTAGTTGTTCTTTCTGTAGTTCAGTTGAGATGTTAATCTCAGGGAATTTCTCCTTAAAAAAATTGGATAGAGACTTATAATATTTAAAAGTGGTAAGTGGCATCCTCTTTTCCCATTCTAAAAGTAAAAATGAATTAAAGAGATTTTTGTCATACTCGGAATAATAATCCTTATCATCCGAAATAAAAAAGAAATTATCAAAATCATCAACGACAGTAAGTAATGATTCCCAATTTAAGGCATCTCCATAAGATTTGTTTTTTCCCGGTGGGTTTCCTAAATCAAACCTCATTTTTGCCTTAGTTAGCAATGTTTCTGAAATTGTAATGAGTTTAGCGTTATTGAATAGCTTTTCAATTACTATATCTGCTTTTAGATTTCTGCCGATAATATCCTTTTTAATGTTCTCCAATATAAGCTGCTTGTTTTTTTCATATTCTTTAGCTGCATTTCTCATCAGATTATATTCAGTTTCATAATCTTTTATGATCTGTGGAAAAACATTATTCAATTTGTTATCATTGAATCTCTTTATAGCATCAGCAATTTTTGTATCACGGTTTCTGTAAAATTCATTTTTTGTCTGTTCTGGTAGATATAAAGTCAATTTTCCTGAATTTGTTAAGACAGATAGTTTTTTTAATTCTTCCAAATCATCATTTGAAAGATGATAAAATGATAAATATACGTTCGTGTCTAAGTAAAGACTATTTGCCATTTTTTAAAGTTCTTTAGTTGTTAGTAGATTTTTTACAATAGCACATAATTCGTAAACATCCCCAAATATAAACCACTTTCTCCAATCATTATTGATAATCAGCATTTATCTGAGACTAATTTCTGAATTGTTAGCGATAATTCAGGGAAAATATACTGAAATATAGTGACGCATGATTTGCCTCCAGGCTCCAACATTCCCTCAAATCACTCCAACATGGCCTCGTTTGGATGAGTGAGCGGATCTTTTAGAGGGAAGTTTCCCTCGTTTCGCAGCAATGTTTCCTTGTTTGGAGGCAATGTTTCCTCAAGACGAAGCAACCGAGGATCGAAAAGAAGGAATATTGTTGCTTTTAGAGGCAATTTCCCCCGATTTGAGGGAATCTGCCTCAATAAAAGAACCGTTCTTCAAAGGGTCATCCTGAACTTGTTTCAGGATCTATTCACATTGTAAACCAGACCCCGAAATAAATTCGGGGTGACGAGTGTCTCTATTTTCTAGACTACCTCATTCAGGCAAAGAAAAACCCGGATTGTTCCGGGTTCTTCATCGTGTTATTCCGTTTTCTTTGTAGTTCTGCCGGGGAAACGAGCGCTTAAATCGTCGTAAATGGTTTTGGCTCCCGGAACGCCCATTTTGGCTGCCCCTTTCAGGTAATTGTAAAAGGCCAGAACGGCCACGTAAGCCTCGCTGCCACTGAGCAACATGGTGTCGTCGAGCATTTCGAGGGTAGGTGCGGCAACCTGCCGAATCTGGCGGAGCGTTTCGTAAGCAGCTAGATCAATATTCAGTTCGGCTGGCTCAATGTAAGGTGGCGCCGGAGTTGCCGCAATGCGGAGGTATTCGGCTCCTTTGGTTACAAACGGGATCGATTTTTCGCCCATCTTAGGCAAACCGGCTTTCTGGTCGTTGGTCAAACTAATCAGGTAGGGCGCCATGATGGAATTGGCCTGTCCATAAAGTTGTTTTACCTGGTCAACAACTTCAGGTGGGATGGAGAGTGAAATTTGATTAGAAGTACTCATGTTGATTAATTTTTTGAATTTTTGTGAAACAATGTTTTTTACTCAACCATTGAGGATGAATTTCTTATACAAGTTACAAAATTCAAAATAAAACAACATAAGTTTTCCCCAACGATTTTATGAACATATCCAAATTCGTGACGAATGGCTCATTTTGACAAATGAACAGACTATTTATTTCTAAAGTGAATTATGCCATATCGGATATAATGCCAATTGAGTGTGCGTTAATTGGACGATGAAGAGACTGTTTAAAATTTGAAATAGGCATAAAAACCCAAAAAATTACCCCGACCCCAAAAAGGTGATTTTCCCTGCCCGACTTCAGTTGGAGATTTTTCGGGCTTCCTTCAGGGTTAGGCTACTTCCTGTCTGCTCGCCAGATGAATCGTCCCCGCGTGAGAGTATCGCTCTCATGGCACATTTCACATAGTAATCAACTCGCCTGAATCAACTCTTCCAACGCTATGGCTTTCGGATGAAGAATATCGTTTTCGAGGTGCACGTGTACATGCAAATCATCATCAAACTCTTTCAGTTTCGCATAAAGAACCCGAAACGTATTGGATGCATCTTCAGGTGGAGTATAGTTGTTGCTTAGTTTTGACAACCGCTGCATCATGATGCCGGCAGTTTCATGCTCGGTTTCCATTACTTTGACGGGAGTTTTTATCGACCCGAAACCTGGCCTGTCAGCACTTGTTTCTTGAGATTCGACTTGATTCAGCTTTTTAATATACGGGAATAAAACAAGCTCTTCCTTTTTCATATGAAGGAGCATCTCGTTGGAGATTTGCTTAAACAGACTCTGAATAATTGCGAGTTCGGAATGCATTGCACCATGCAAATCAACCACTTCAGATGTAAGTGGGTTGATCTGTAAAATGGCATTTTTTACATACTGATGATGGGTCTGAATAATATAATCTGACAGGTAATCACAATTCCAGTTGTTATAATTGTGAGTTGATAATACGTTCTCAATCGTGATTTCTTCAGCCGAAGAATTAATCGGATTTGGCATCGTAAAGAATTTTAAGATGGTTCTCTCCAAAACTAATGAAAATTCCCGTTTCCCTCTGTTAAAAAAACACCGAATTTAATTAAAACAAAAATCCTGAATCCGGATTTTGGACTCAGGATTTTTTCAAAAACCCCTATTTTTAAACCAACTAACTAGCCAATACTAGCTGCTCCTTCTCGATAGCTTTCGGGAACAAAATATTATTTTCCAAATGAATATGACGGTGCAAATCGTCTTCGAACTCTTTCAGTTTTCCATAAAGTACCCGAAAGGTGTTACAGGCATCTTCCGGCGCTGAATAACCATCGCTGATCCGGTACATTTCCTTCAGAATTAATCCTGCATTTTCGTGCTCAGCTTCCATCACTGAAATCGGCGAACCTATCGAACCAAAACAACCAGGATCGGTGCATTTTCCAGCGGATTCTTCTGCTACCAGCTTTTTGATATACGGAAAAAGTATCATTTCTTCCTTTTGCAGGTGTGCTAGTAATTCTTCAGCTAAATCCTGAAATAATTCGTTTATCCGGATAACTTCGGAATGATGATCGCCATGAACATCGGCTACTTTTTGTGCCAACGGCAGAATCTGTGGAATCGCCTTTTTTACATACTGATGATGCGTATTCTGAATGTAATCGGCCAGAAAACCAATGTTCCAGCTATCAAAATCGTGAACGGCTGATCCACTTTGATTTTGCAGGTTTTCCAATGCACGAATGACTATCGACTCATCGGTTTTGGCATTGGCACAAGCCTCCGAAACCGAAATTTTTCCACCACAGCAAAAATCAATTCCATAATTACTGAATACATCGGCTGCCCTGAAATCGAGTTTTACAATCTCCCCTACTGATTTATTTTTAATGTTTTCCATTTTTTTGTTTTTAACTTGAAATGATACCACAGAGAGCGCAGAGTTTTCACAGAGTAAACAGCGGAAATTTTAATTTAATATGAATATCTGGTTACTTACCTAATTATTTTAATCGGAGGGGCTTTGCCCCTTGCCCCCAATTCCTTTTTTGTCTTGACACCAAAAAGGAATCAAAAAAAGTCAAGGCTGCGTCCGCTTCGCTCGAAAAACTATCGTTCGACGGCTAAAATCTTTTAAACTCGCCTGACGGCTCAAACAGAAAAGATTTTTAACGCCGCCTTCCCTTGTTTTTCGGCTCACCG
>JBBQXI010000024.1:0-18981 GCA_038209805.1 Bacteroidales bacterium
TATTCAGGAAGAGTTTAAACGTTTGGGATACGATTATCAACGAAAGACTATGTGTACAGTTCGTATGGGGCGTAGATTTATATCCGGACATAAGTCGTATTCTCTCGGGAAAATATGCGACGAATTGGGTATTTCAATACAAGGAAGACACCGTGCTGCCGGAGATGCATTGGCTACTACGAAACTCCTTGAGATTATACTTGAAAGGAAAGCTCAAAAGGAAAATAAACAGCCTCCCGGTCAATTGAGGTTATTCTAAAAACAAAGAAACCGCATGTTCGATGCGGTTTCTTTGTTTTATTCTTCAGATTTTATTTCTTCCGTTTTTTCTTCCTCTTCTGATTCTTTCAGGAGGTTCTGATCGCTTAGAAGTTGATACCATTGTATAATCTTTTTCATGTCGGAAACATAAACCCGATCCTTGTCATATTCTGGTAGTACCTCTCCAAAAAATGCTTTTATCTCATTGGCTGATGCTTTTGGTGAAATCATTTTTTCACTCTTCTGAACACGCAGAAACAATTCTGTCAGCAAAATTTCTCCCGTTTCAGTAAAGATAGAAATGTCAGACAGTGTGCTGATTTTGGATGTTGAATAAGCCGGAATTCGTTTGCCGGTTAGTAGAGATTCAACAATAATACTGTTTTTTGTTTCGGTCACCAATTTAAATAATCCGGGTTGACCACTGATCGATAATATTCCTTTTAACATACGTTTTTAAGTTTTTTCAGTGTGCGAAGTTAATATTTTCCCGGAAGAAAAAACAACTCCCGGATTTCCCGGGAGTCAGTTTTTATTTAAAGTTGATTTGATGGCTGATGCCGAAACTAATCCATCGCCCCGGCTGCTCAACAGTTCCTAAATCGTAATAATTGGTGTCGAAAAGGTTCGATGCCATGGCATATATTTCGGTGGATGGAGTTTTCCACATGACGCGCATGTTGACCAACCAGAATGGCTCGTAGTACTCGGCTTGGGTACGCATGCCATTTCGATCCTGATAACTGAAACGCCAGGAACCTTTTAAATTGCTCCAGATTTTATGGTTGATCTCAATGTCAAACTTATGTTTCAGGTTATCGAGCACATAGTTTGAGAAAAAGTTGTTTTCTCCTTTATCTAATTTGCTGTACGAATAATTAAGCCCCAATTTAGTTATGAAAATACTTTCCTTCCAGATTTTTTCAGGAAAGAAATTTCCGCTAAGTTCAAATCCGGTGGAGTTAATCCGGGTCAGATTTTTTGTTTGCCACTTGTCTGTTTCATTTTCGCGAACCCAGTCAATTAGATCTTTTCCTCTTCTGTGATATACATCAACATGTCCGGAAAAACCGATAGAAGTGAGTTTTATTCCACCTTCATAAGTTACTGATTTTTCTGGTTTAAGATCGGGATTGCCAATGTTGGTTGGTCCATTGTAAAATAAATCGGTAAACGTTGGCATTCGAAGCGTTGAATTGGCCGATCCGTATATTTTGAAATGATTAGTCAATGAATAGGAAGCATCGATTCCGGGATAAATATTCCAGCCAAAACCGAGATCCGAAATCCAGTTTGTCATTGCACCAGCAGAAATGGAAAAGTTTTTCAGATGGACGGAGTGTTCTGCAAAATAGGAGATGGTTGTTCTGGAATATGATTTGGTGAAAAACTGACCTGATTCTCCCGGAACTGCTATGGGGATCGTTAATGTTTTACCCAAAACATTACTCCATACATTTTCGGTCCTGATTTCGGCTCCAAAAGCAGTTTTGCCGAATCGTGAATTAAACCATGCATTCAGATTACTTCCGAAAACGTCAGTCAAATGGTAATTGTGTCCCTTATACCAACTTGCCGGATTATCTCTGAACAACTCAAACCGATCCTGATGACGACGCCAATAAACTGAAGGAATCAGATGAATTTTCGTGCCAGTTTCAAATTTTACTGAAGCAAAAGTTGTTTTGGTCGCTTCAAACTGATTGGGATATGTTGCCGTGTAAAAGCTGTTGGCACCAAATGCTTTATTGGTGTGTCCAACCTGAAAATCAAGCGCTCCTGGTTTGGTAACCAGCTTGGCTTGGTAAAAGGCATTCCAAGTTTTAAAATCGGTGTTGTCGATATACCCGTCGGAAGACATACGGTTAAATGCAATAAATTGATTCCAGTTGCTGGTATTGAGATTTCCGGAAAAGTTAATGTCGGCCAATTTGTGTTGACCAGCAGATACATCTGCTTTTAGATTAGTTTTGCCCTCTGAATTGGTAATAATATTAATAACTCCCGAAAATGCATTGGGGCCAAAAACACGGGCTGCAGAACCTTCAAGAATTTCAATACGCTGGATGTTTTTTAGACTGACCGGAAGATCGAGGGCATGATGGCCTGTCTGAGGATCTGAAATGTTGACGCCATTTAAAAGGATAAGGGTTTGGTCGAATGAACCTCCCCTGACCGAGATGTCGGCCTGAACTCCATGAACACCACGCTGTCGGACATCAACACTCAGCGCGTATTCTAGCAGTTCCTGGATAGTTTGGACGGGAGCCGCCTCAATTTCTTCTCTTCCGATCACGGATACAATCCGTGCCACCTGCGAGAAAGCAACAGGTGCTCTTTGGGCGGAAACCTCAACTTCGTCAAGGTTATACTCCATGCTCACTTTCGTACTGTCGGTTTGGGCAAAGGCAACCTCAGGTTCAGTAACAGTGGTATAAACAGCCAGAAGTACACCAATGCGCACTGGCTTTTTCATAGCACTGAACAATGAATATGCTTTTCTTCCCCACCGTTTGAAAGTAAACATTTCAGCCCTGTTAATGGATCTGATTGTTCTTTTCATTTTAATAATTAGTGAAAAATTTGAGGCGGCTAAAGTAATAATTATTTAGAATGAGGAACTGGTGCCTCTGGAACGCATTTATAATGTACGAAAATAACTTGTCATTTCAAATTTGTTTCTGCGACGAAATGTTTGTTTAATAACATGTTGTAATTTAAAAACAAAATTATGTAAATACTCGTAGAGAACAAAGTTGGTTGTTTAATCATATCGATATAAATATTCTTTATAAGCAATAAAAAATATCGAAGAATAAAAGACTTGAAAATCCTTTATTTGAAATTTTGAATCTATATATTTGTCCTAACATTAACAATTAAAAATAGAACGCCATGACACAGCTTCAATTTAACACCGCACTTTTAGGATTACAGGACAAGTTGTTGTACTATGCATTGAGTCTGACTTCAGATCAGGAAAAAGCTCAGGATTTGCTTCAGGAAACTTTTTTGAAGGCTCTTACATACAGAGATAAATTTACTCAAAATACAAATTTCAAAGCGTGGATTTATACGATTATGAAAAATACATTTATCAACAATTATCGTCGGAATGTAAAAACAAAAAATACGTTTGACGGTGCAAATAATGATTTTCATTTGAAGTTTCAAAAGGATAAAAGCTATCCATCCCCAGAATCAATTTACAGTTCTAAAGAAATTATCAAGTGTATCAATGCACTTGAAGATGAATACAAGGTTCCGTTCAATATGTTTTTAGATGGATTTAAATACAAGGAAATAGCTGAGGATCTTAATTTGCCTCTTGGTACTGTTAAAAGTCGCATTTTCTTTACCAGAAAAAAATTGGAAAAGTCGTTAAAGGATTACGCTTCATAATTTATAGTTTGTTGTTCGTAAGATAGTTATAAGTGGTTATAATGGTTTAAGTGATCTGAAGTTAGCAGATCACTTTTTTTTTGCTTTAAATTGCTTTAATTTTGAGAGAAAATCAGAATACCATGAAGAGAAAAATTGCAATTCATTTGGCTGATGGATTTGAAGAAATTGAAGCTGTCAGTATTATTGATGTCCTTCGTAGAGCAGGTCTGGATGTTCTTGCAGTTTCGGTTACCGGGAAAATGGATGTGTTGGGGGCTCACCAAATTGTTGTGATGGCCGATGTCCTATTTGAAAAAGTGAATTACGACGAAATTTATATGATTGTATTACCTGGAGGAATGCCCGGGGCCGCAAATTTAGATGCTCATTCCGGACTAAAGCGCCAAATCATGAATTTTGTTGCTGAAAAGAAGCAGCTTGCGGCAATTTGTGCAGCTCCGCTTGTTTTTGGAAACTTGGGTATTCTGGAAGGGGAGCAGGCTGTTTGTTATCCTGGGTTTGAGGGTTATTTAAAAGATGCTGAAGTGCTTAAAATTCCAGTTGTTGAATCCGGAAACATTATTACCGGAAGAGGACCTGGTGTGGCCATTCAATTTGCCCTAAAAATTGTTGAAAAAGCAGTATCGGCAGAAAAAGCAGAATTGCTTGCCAAACAGATGCTTGTTTAGCGGAAGAAAAAGGTCATAAGTCAATAGAAAAGGGTTCTGTGGAAAATTTCAGACAATTACTCCTAAGCAAAGATTTTCCTAAATGACTATTGACTTTTTTCTATTTTGGCCGGAACAGTGAAAAAGAATGAGCTTCCTTTGCCTGGAGAACTGTTTACCCATATAGTTCCATTGTTCTTATCCACAAATTCTTTACACAGGATTAATCCGAGACCAGAACCGTCTTCGTTGTTGGTTCCTTTGCGTTTTACAGTTGAGTCAATCCGGAACAGATTCAGAGCGTCTTCCTCAGAAATGCCTATTCCTGAATCTTTAATGCAAATGCTGATGTGATCATCGATTTGATGGGCAGTTATTTCAATCGTTCCATCTTCAGGAGTGAATTTAATGGCATTGTTGACCAGGTTTCTCAATACAGTTTCAATCATCTGCGGGTCTGCAAATAGGCTCAGATCTTCGTTGTAGTCAAATTTAATAACTATATTTTTCTGGTCAGCCAACGAACGCAATACACTCACCGAATTCTCAATGATTCGTTTAAATTCAATTTTCCGCGGATTATATATTAATCTTCCGGTTTGTGATCTCGACCATTCGAGCAGGTTTTGCAGTAATCTGAAAATGTTGTTGGTCGAATGGTGAATGTCGGATGCAAACTTTCGTCGTTCTTCTTCAGTAAACCGGTCGTAATCTTTGCTAAGAAGGTAAGAATATCCCATTACGGTATGAAATGGATTTTTTAAATCGTGGGCTATTATGGAGAAGAACTTGTTCTTAGCCGCATTTAAAACTCTAAGCTCACTCTCGCTCTGTTCTATTATTTTGTTTTTGCCTTCAAGCAATTGGTTTAGCTTAATTTTGTCGAAGTATCGGATCAGGACAAAAAATACGAAAATGAGCAGTAAACTTGCTGTAACAAAGCCTAATATCTTTAACTGCTTGTTTTTACGCAATTCAACATCCGTTAATTCCTGTTTGGCCTGAAGCTGAATAATTTCATTTTGTTTCTTCTCTGTTTCGTATTGTTTTTCAAGGCTGATGATCTGTTCGTATTTTTCCTTCTGAACCATACTGTCGTTGTACTGGTTATATAAAGCGTAATTTTGAAGTGCCTTTTTATAATCCCCCATTTTTTCATACACATCAGCCAAACCTTCGTAATTCACTTTTTTTAATGAAAAACCACGGTTGAACTGGTCAGTTAAACGCAAACTTTCATTGTATGCAGCAATAGCTTCTTTATATTTTCCTTGTTTATTATAAATCGAAGCTATCCCTTGCCTGATTTCAGCTTCGTAATGATTCCAACCTAATTTTTGAAAACTATCCCAGGCCTGATTGAAATAATTGAGAGCTTTATTCAGGCTGTCTGGATAATATGAATAAACAGAAGCTAAATTAGATACAACAATTGCCTGACGGTCGGTTGCTTTGGTTTTTTTGAAATAGTAATAAGATTTTAGAAAGTTCACAAGAGCTGAATCAGGCATGTCGGACCAGGAAAATGTATCACCTAGTCCGTTGTAATTAACGGCAATGCTTGCTGAATCATGGATAGATAAGTTTATTCGTAATGATTTTCGATAATTATCAATAGCGTCTTTTAAGTTGTTCATTCTTGAGTGAACCATCCCGATGTTTGAGTATAAATTTGCCGTTCTCTCAGGATCTTTTTCACAAAACTTCAATGCAGTTATAAATCGGGCTATTGCTTTTTCGCCTTGAAACATATAATGGTAGCATAAACCAATAGAGTTTTGACAATCATAAATATTAAAGGAGTCTTTAATATGTTCATATAAAGGAATTGCCTTTTGATAATAAGGAATAGCTTCGGCGTAGTTCCTTTTAAAGTAATTAGTTTCACCTATATAATAGAATGATTTTGCTTGTTCCGGAATTTGCTTGTTTTGAACGGCCAGTTGATTGGCCATGCGGCTATATTGATTGCTTTTTGCTGAATCGGATCTGGTATTGAATGAAAGTTTAAGAAATAATTCTGTTTTCTCTTTTTCTGTTGCTTTATTACATAGCTGCAATAAGCTGTCAACTTTTGATTGCGATAAAACAACCAGATTAACAATCAAAAATGAAACGACGAGTAAAAGAAGCTTTTTCATCGCAAGGTTTGTGATGTGCAAATATGTTTATTTTTAATTGTAAATCATACAGGAAGCTTCCTTTTGATTCACTTTCACAAGTCTTTGTTAAACGCTTGTTAAACAACAAGCAGGTTGTCAATAGAAATGATTGATTCTCCTTTATATCTCAGCATTAGGTTTGCCAGTGCCAGAGTGTCTTTTTCGCAATAACGAATAATACGGTCGAGGTCGCCTTCCTGATAATAAGTCTGGGCTACCTGACTGCCATCAATATCATCTTTAGGGGTCGGAATGTCGAACACTGCGCAGAGCAAATCAAGTGAAGTGTAGTTTTTGTAGTCACCAAATTTCCACATTTGCAGCGTGTCGAGCAAACGGTCTTTTATTTCCCAGGGTTTGGCTCCTGATATGTCTAAAATCCGGGGCAGACGAAGTCCGTTGATTAAAGTCCGGCGGGCAATGTATGGATAGTCGAACTCAATCCCGTTGTGGGCGCAAAGTTTCTTTCCGGCATTTGACGTGAATTTTTGTAGCATTTCATTAAAATCGGATAATAATTTTTTTTCGTCAGTATCATGAAACGACTTTACCCGATAAAAACGTTCACCATTTTTCTGAATAATTACTCCTGCCGAAATGCAAATAATTCTTCCAAATTCAGCATAAATTCCAGCTCTCTCATAAACATCAGACGCAGCCTGTGTTTCATCTCTGAAATAGACAGATTTCTTATCCCAAAGCTTTTGAAAATGCTCAGGAAGTTCTGTGAAATCAGCTTTTTGAGGTACTGTTTCAATGTCGATGAACAGAATATCTTCGGAAGAAATCGCTTCGAGCATGTTATTTGAGGTTTTGTTGGATGTAATTGGTTAAGATATTAATTGCCACCAGGTTATTTCCACCTTCAGGCACAATAATGTCGGCAAATTGTTTTGTAGGTTCAATAAACTGAATGTGACTTGGACGCACTGTTTTGGAATATCTGTCTAAAACCATTTGTACATCACGTCCACGCTCAATAATGTCGCGCTGAATTACCCGTGATAAACGAACGTCCGAGTCGCAATCGACAAACACCTTGATTCCCATTTGCTCGCGTAAAATAGCAGGGAAAAGCACCAGAATTCCCTCGATGATTACCACTGATTTGGGTTGAATTTCACGGGTTTCATCCGATCTGGTGCAGGAGAGGTACGAATATATAGGTTCCTGAACCGACTGTCCGGCTTTCAGTTTAATAATGTGTTCAACCAGAAGTTCAAATTCGATGGATGCCGGATGGTCGAAATTGATTTTTTGCCTTTCTTCGAGTGGTAAATGACTATTGTCTTTGTAGTACGAATCCTGCGATATAACAGCAACTTCGCCTGCAGGCAGATTCTCTATAATTTTCTTTACGACTGTTGTTTTTCCGGAACCGGTTCCGCCGGCAATTCCAATTACTAACATAGAAATATATTTTTTTCAAAGATAATGAAGAGTACCGCTTTTCAGCAAGCAAAATCATACGTTGTGGAACAGAGGACAGAAAATGTTAACTTCGCACTACAAAATAAAAAAAATAGCTTGTTATGATTAATCACGTTGTGTTGTTTAAACTGAAAAAATACGATTCTGAAAGCGAAAAACAGAATGTGATCAGTTCCATCGAAGATGCACTAATGGGTCTTTTAGGTAAGATTGATGAATTGAAGTACATTGAAGTTGGCGTTAATTACGAATTGGCTTCTAAATCATACGATATTTGCCTGATTTCTCATTTCGAAACAGTGGATCAGCTTGATGCTTATCGCATACACCCAGAGCACCTCAAAGTTGGTGAACTAATCGGTCAACATGTTGTTGAAAGAGCTGCAGTTGATTTCGAATTCTAAGCGGATTTATCATTTTCAAATTCCTGATTTTCAAATTTAATTATTCCTTAACGCATGGAAGGATTATATCCTCTGAAATTTACCCCCATTTATAAAGATAAAATCTGGGGTGGAAATAAGATTAAAACGGTTCTGAACAAGGATTTTGGTGATTTGCCTAATTGTGGCGAAAGCTGGGAACTTTCAGGAGTGTCGGGCAATATCTCTGTTGTTTCGAATGGCTATTTGGCCGGAAACAGTTTGGAAGAGCTTATTGAAGTTTATATGGGCGATTTGGTCGGCGATCAGATTTTTGAAACTTTTGGTCATGAATTTCCACTTCTGATTAAATTTATTGATGCCAACGACGATCTTTCTATTCAGGTTCATCCTGATGATGAAATGGCAGCGGAACGTCACAATTCATACGGTAAAACTGAGATGTGGTATGTGATGCAGGCAGATAAGGGCTCAAAACTTCAGTCTGGTTTTAACCAACAAGTTGATCAGGAAAAATACCTGGAGAAGTTAGAAAAAGTTGAATTGACTGATATTCTAAATTTCGAGGAAGTTACCGCTGGTGATGTATTTTTTATACCTGCCGGACGTGTTCATGCCATTGGCAAAGGGATTTTGCTTGCCGAAATTCAGCAAACTTCGGATATAACATACCGCATTTACGATTACGATCGCCGCGATGATCAGGGAAATCTACGTGAGTTGCATACAGATCAGGCTTTGGATGCAATTGATTACACGTTATTTCCGGAATACAAAACCAACTATGAACCGAAACCGAACGAGTCGGTAGAATTAGCCAGTTGTAAGTATTTTACAACTAATGTGCTTGATGTTACTCAGGTTGTGGAGAAAGACTTTAATAAACTCGATTCGTTTGTAATTTATATTTGTCTGGATGGAGAACTAGTCATCGAAACCGAATCGGGTTCTGAATCTGTTCAAAAAGGCGAAACCATTCTTTTGCCAGCTTCCATCGAAAATGTACTTTTGAAACCATCCACTGCATCAGCAAAATTGTTGGAAGTGTACATTGGCTGAAATACAGCATAAAAGGTCATTAGTCATTAGGAAAAGGGCTAAGAATGATGGACCAATGACACTTTTCTATTGACTAATGACTAAATTTCTGAATCAATGATCAAACAAGCCCGTTTTTTAATCAGTAATACCGATGTCAAAAAGTGTCCGGCGCCTGATCGGCCCGAATATGCTTTTATTGGTCGGTCGAATGTTGGCAAATCGTCTTTAGTCAATATGCTTGTCGGACAGAATAGCCTGGCCAAAGTTTCTGTAAGACCCGGAAAGACGCAGTTGATCAATCATTTCATCATTGACGAAAGTTGGTATCTGGTTGATTTACCTGGATATGGATATGCTAAAATTTCGATTTCAGTTAAAGAGAAATTTCAGAAACTCATCAGTAATTATATTCTGAATCGTGAAAACCTATATTGCCTGTTCGTCCTGATTGACGTTCGCCATGCGCCACAGCAAATCGATGTTGAATTTATTACCTGGCTTGGCGAAAATCACATTCCATTCGCCATTATTTTCACCAAGGCCGATAAGCTGGGTAAAGTATCGCTTGCTAAAAATGTGGGAGCTTATACGCAGGAACTTAAAAAGTTATGGGAAGAATTACCTTCTATATTAGTTAGTTCATCGCTTGACGGAACTGGACGTGATGAGATTATTTCGTTTATCGAAAATGTAAATAAATCCTGATTATATATCTTATATTCAATTTGTTATCCTGCTGTTCGGTTTGTGCTTTTTTGTAATAAGAGTTTAATTTATTGCGCAAATAGAAACGGATATGATTAAGTTTTGTTTACCTTTGCCGCAATTCCAGAAACACAAATTTAAAAAGGAATACATGTCTAGAAAGGCTCCTCTAAAGATTTTTCCGTGTACAAAAAGTATGGATTTAACCAAGCGGATCTGTGATAGTTTGGGTGTTGAAGTGGGCAAAACCTCATGTCCGATCTTTTCGGATGGTGAATTTGAGCCCTGTTATGAAGAAACTATTCGCGGTTCGCATGTGTTTATTATCCAATCGACTCCTCCCCCGGCCGATAACCTGATGGAATTGCTCCTGATGATTGACGCAGCCAAAAGGGCCTCAGCGTATAAGATTATTGCGGTTATACCGTATTTTGGATATGCTCGTCAGGATAGAAAAGATAAACCCAGAGTTTCAATTGGCGCCAAATTAATTGCCGATTTGCTTTCTACTGCCGGTGCCGACCGCATTATCACCATGGATCTTCATGCCGATCAAATTCAGGGATTTTTTAATGTTCCTGTAGATCATCTTTATGCTTCATCACTTTTCATTCCGTTTATTGGTAAAATGGGATTGAAAGACCTTGTTGTAGCTTCACCAGATGTTGGTGGAACCAAACGTGCAAATACCTATGCAAAAATGCTTGGTACCGATATGGTAATTTGTCACAAATCGAGAGCGAAAGCGAATGTGATAGATAGCATGACACTGATTGGAGATGTGAAAGGCAAAGATGTTATACTGGTAGATGATTTAATTGATACTGCCGGAACTATTGCCAAGGCTGCTGATATCATGATGGATAAAGGAGCAAATAGTGTTCGTGCCTTTGCAGCCCATGGCGTTTTATCCGGACCTGCCTACGAACGGATTGAAAAATCAGCGTTGGCTGAAGTGTATTTTACCGATTCCATTTCGGGCAAACAAGAATCTTCAAAAATTAAGTATATCCCAATTGCGGGCGCATTGGCCGAAGCAATTGAAAGAGTTTATAAAAATCAGTCAATTAGTTCAATGTATTACGGTTAATTGTATATATTTGCACCGCTTTTTCCATTAGCACATGTTATGCATGCTGTTTGCCCTTTCACCGTAGAGGGAGGACTGAGTACCATAATTTAAATTTTTAAAAAAGTAAGATGAAATCAATTTCAATTAAGGCTACAAAGAGGCCAGTTGTTGGTAAAAAAGAAGCCAAAAGACTTCGTTCAGAAGGTTTAGTTCCTGGAGTACTTTATGGTGGTGAAGAACCAATCCATTTTCAGGCTCCTGAAAAAGAATTCAAATCATTGATTTACACTCCAAACGTTTATCTGGTAAATTTGGATATCGACGGTACTGTTTATCAGTCAATCATTCAGGATTCACAGTTTCATCCGGTTGAAGAGCAGTTGATGCACGTTGACTTTCTTCAAACAAGCGACGATAAAATGGTGAAAGTTGAGATTCCTGTAAAAACTGAAGGTTTCGCAAAAGGTATTCGTAAAGGGGGTAAATTAAAATTGAACCTTCGTACTTTGAAAGTAAAGGCATTGGTAAAACACCTTCCTGATACAATCAACATTAATGTTGACGATCTGGACTTGGGTCAGAGCTACAAAGTTGGTTCGCTTCAGAGAGAAAATCTTGAATTCCTCAATGCAAAAGCTGTTCCTGTTGTAACCATCATGATTACAAGAGCTGCAAGAGCTGCAAAAGTTGGTAAAGGTTAATTAAACTAATACAGTTTTGTCTTGAAATATTTAATTGCAGGACTTGGAAATCCGGGGAAAGAATACGAAAATACCCGGCATAATATAGGATTTAAAATATTGGACGCTCTCGCAGAGGCGTCCAATATTGTTTTTAGCGATGAGCGTCACGGTTGGATTACTGAATATAAATTCAAAGGTCGTACGTTTATTTTGCTGAAGCCAACCACTTACATGAATTTGAGTGGAAAGGCTGTTAATTATTGGATGCAGAAAGAAAGTATCACTCCTGAAAATCTGTTGGTGGTAGTTGACGATCTGGCTTTGCCGTTGGGTTCTTTACGTCTTCGGGCCAAAGGAAGCGATGCCGGCCATAACGGACTCAAAAACATTACACAAGTACTCGGAAATGAGAATTATGCGCGCCTTCGCGTTGGAATTGGTGATGATTTCAAAAAGGGACAGCAAATTGATTATGTGCTGGGCGAATGGGATAAGCAGGAAAAGCTTGAACTTCCGGCAATGATCGATACTTCAATCGAAATCATTAAAAGTTTCGGAACCATTGGCGTTGCTCAAACCATGACTTTTTTTAATAAGCGGAAATAATATGGCCGAAGGTACCCGAATAGACAAATATCTTTTTGCTGTGCGTTTGTATAAAACGCGCAGTCTGGCATCTGAAGAATGTCGAAAAGGGAAAGTTACCATTGGAGGCATGAATGTAAAACCATCGCGTGAATTAAAAGTAGGAGAGACCATTCTTTTGCGCAGGCCTCCGATTACTCGCAGCTATAAAATACTGGCACTCACCGAAAGCCGGATGGCTGCTAAGATGGTTCCTGAATTTTTGTTGGAAACGACTCCAGCTTCAGAACTGGAAATCCTGGAAGTTCAGAAGAACATGAGTGTTTACAATCGTGAACGTGGTACCGGACGACCAACCAAAAAAGAACGCCGCGATCTCGACGACTTTTTCGATGTCTGAGGTTTGAGGATTTGCACAGGCAAGATACCAGGCAGTATTGCAGTCTCCGTTCTTCCGTCTCCTGTCTTCGGACTTTTTTACTTTTGCCTTTAAACTTTTTACTTCATGCTAATTGCCCGCGAATTACGAAAAACAAATATTGCTGAATACATTTTGTACATTTGGCAGGTCGAAGATTTGCTGCGTGCCTGTTCTTTCGATCCTGAAAAGATAGAGCAGCAGTTGGTCAAACGATACAATGCAGATGAGGTTTTAGGTAAAGAAATCGCTGACTGGTATCGTAATCTGTCAGTTATGATGGAAAAAGAACATGTTCAGGAAAAAGGACATTTGCAGGTTATTGTCAATCTAATCAACGATTTGAATGAGTTTCACCTCAAAATGTTAGCGGTTCAAACTGATCCGGAATACGTGATGCTTCATCAGAGAAATCAGGAAGCGATAACCGAAGTCATGCAAAAGACATCAAACGATGTTGACAACGAAGTGGGAGCTTGTCTGAATGCCTTGTATGGTTTTATGATGCTCAAATTGAAAAGTTCTGAGATTTCTACACAGACTCAACAAACGATCGAAAATTTAGCACATCAAATTGGTCATTTATCAGCCCGGTATATTCAGTTTGAAAACGATGACTTTGAGTTTTAAATAAACCTTGCTCTTTCTTCCTCGGAAGGCAAATAGCATGACTCTCGTTTTCCAAACCAACGGAAACGGTTTCTGGCGATCCAGATATACAATGAATATCGCCATTTCTGTGGTAAAAGTTTAAAAATGGCGATTGCTTTATAAACTCCTCCCAACTCTTTCCCGATTTTTAATATGGCATCAAAGTATTCGCATGTCGACCGATTGTCGGTAACTATAATCGTTTCGAAGCTTTGATTTTCGCTGGAATTTTGAAGCGCTTGAAATACGAATTTACTCTTTCGGTCAGCCTTCAGAATCAGTCTGACTGCCCGACTACATAACATGCACATTCCGTCAAACTGGACGAGAATTTTTCCTTCAGGAATGACCGGAATCATTTGATGCTCTTTTTGAAATCATCAATCAATCCGTCGCGCAACCAATTGGCTACTGCCTGCCGGTTGTCGGGATTGATGAATCGTTGTTGGTCGCGGGTGTGATTAATGTTGCCGAGTTCGATAAAAACGGCAGGTGAAACAGCGTTTTTAATGACATATAGGTTTCGGTCCGAAACACTTCCGGAGTAGCCACGGTTAGGTTGGTGCATGGCATATTTTTTCTCGAAAGTTTCCTTGAGCGTATTGGCCAGCCGTTTCCCGGTGTTGCTCCCTTTGTCATGGTAAAAGAAAACGTCGATATTCTCTTTCTCACTTCTTGAATCAACATGGATAACCACCAATCGTTGAAATTTCTTTTTATTAAGGGCATGCAGACTATTAACCGCTGCGGTGCTCTGCTTTAAGCGGGCCAATTGGCTCAATGGAATCTCGTTGTCAGGATAGCAGACTTCGTCTTTGTCGGGAGTCAGGTATTGTTCGTCGCGGATTCCATCGTTTGGATCTCGAATGATCAGGTAAACTGTTGCTCCACGTTCAATCAGGTTACGTGCCAATCTGAGAGTTACATCGTAGGCATATTCATCCTCACAAAGGATGTGACCGTTCAAGTTACCTATTGCCCCCGGATCAGGTCCGCCATGTCCGCTTTCGAGGTAATAGATAGCACCTGCGAGTTCTTTACTTTTTATAGTGATTTCACGGTATTTCTTTCCGAATATTTCGTAAACCGTTTTTTCAGGAAGAGCGTCAATTTTAGCCTGAATTTTTTGAACTTCAGTAATCGTATCTATTTTTAGAGGTAATCGATATACCTTGCCAATAATAAGAGCATTTTCCTTTCCAAGTTTAGATTTGTTCAATTCAACGAACTGATTTAGAGATTCAGTATAAGAGTACCCATTTTGTTTTAGTACCGAATAAATACCATCTCCTTTTTTCGCTTTATAGGTTTGGTATTCCTGTGCTGACAGTTGAAAACAAAAAAATATCAGGATTACAGAAGCAATTATTTTGTAAGGATAATGTGCTTTGATGTATGATGGATTTAGGATTTTGAGCATTAGAAATGAATTTTTCTATCAAACGAATTTTAACGGATTTTGTTTTTATCTTTATGCTTGGTACCGCTTAAAAAACTTCAATTATTACAATTCTAAATATAATTCAATGCGTCGTTTATTCCTCAGCATTTGTACTGTTTTATTATTATTTTCTTGTTCCAGATACTTAACAGTAAGTCAGGTCAATACAAAGAATACTCCGGTTGAACTTCAAAATGCCAACATTGATTCTCTGGCAGAATCCATTGTAAAACCATATCGTGATAGCATTAAACAAGATATGTCTAAAATAGTTGGTGTTACAGCAACAGCTCTTGTGAAAGGGAAACCTGATAGTAAACTCACTAATTTGGTTTCAGATATTCTTCTGAAATTTGCCAGTGATTACTGTGCTGAAAAGCATTTGAATATTAGTCCAGATGTTGCATATATAAATTATGGCGGACTAAGGGCTTCGCTTCCGCAGGGTGAAATTACGGTTGGCCATATTTTTGAACTGATGCCTTTCGAAAATGAGATTGTTATGGTTAAAATCTCGGGCGAGTCGATCATGAAAATGGCCGAACGCATTGCTGGTCGTGGAGGAGAAGGGGTTTCGGGTCTTAAGCTTGGAATACGAAATGAAAAGGTTGGTACTCTAGCGATTGGTGGGAAGTCTGTAGATCCGGCAGCCTCCTATTGGGTGGTAACCAATGACTACATTGCTAATGGAGGCGATCAGATGAGTATGTTTATTACTCCGTTGGAGAAAATTGAAACAAAGATAAAAATAAGGGATATTTTGATTCGTTCGTTGAATGAGATGTACCGGAGAGATGGAGTTATTGATGTAAAAGAGGATGGGAGGATATATAATGAGCAATAGACGAACTTTTTTAAAGCAAACAATATTGGGTGGAGGCGCATTGTCGCTTGGATTGATTCCAAAAGAACTTTTTGCTTCGGGCGAACTGGTTCGGTTAACGGTAATGCACACCAACGATATGCACTGTCATCTCGACCCTTTTCCTGCCGATCATGCTGAATATCCCGGGAAAGGCGGATTGGTGCGAATTGCATCGATGGTTAATCAATGCCGAAAAGAAAATTCAAATCTGTTGCTGCTTGATGCCGGAGATATGTTTCAGGGAACTCCGTATTTCAATTATTTTAAGGGCGACCTGATTGTGAAGGTAATGAGCAAAATGGGTTACGATGCCGGAACCATTGGAAATCACGAGTTCGATAATGGAATGGGTGATATTTTATCGGCGATTAATAATGCTAACTTTCCATTAATATCCAGTAATTATGATTTTTCTGATACCCTCTTGAACGGCCATGTGAAAACTCAGCTTATTCTGGACAAGGGTGGAGTAAAAGTTGGCATTTATGGCCTGGGAATTGAATTGAATGGATTGGTTGGGACGTTGAATTACGGAAAGACCCAATATCTTGATCCTTTGGCAACCGCACTTAAGATGGAATCCATTTTGAAAAATGATCATAAGTGTGATCTGGTCATTTGTCTCTCGCACCTTGGATTGTCATACGAACACAACAAAATCAGTGATGAGACTCTGGCTCCGCAAACCAAATATACCGATCTGATCGTAGGAGGTCATACCCATTCATTTCTGGAAAAACCGTTGGTTCTGAAAAATGCCGATGGAAACCCAATTGTGGTCAATCAGGCTGGTTGGGCTGCGTTGGAAACCGGAAGAATCGAATTTTTATTTGATCGGGTAAGTAAAAGGAAACATCCGGTTGAAGTAATCAATAATTTATCCTGATTCCGGGTGTTTTGTAGATAAATTTATGCTGAACGAGGCTTCCTGATGAGAAGAATCCAACTATTTTTTCTTCCTGTTATTTCAGGAATATTACTGAGCTTTCCCTGGATATTTCCCGAACTAAGTTGGGTATTGTTATTTGCATTTGTCCCCTTGCTTCTGGCTGATAGCTTGCAGCTACAGCAAAGAAAGTCTGAAAATTTATCGTCCTCCTTTTTGTTTGGTTTTGTTGCATTCCTGATCTGGAATATTTTTTCAACATGGTGGATTTCGTATGTTTCTTTGCTGGGGATGTTATTTATAACTTCACTCAATTCTTTATTTATGTCCGCCGTTTGGTGGCTCAAGAATAAGGTTCACCAGAAATTTGGTGCCGCTTCAGGTTATTTTTCCCTGATTGTTTTCTGGATTGCCTTTGAGTTCCTGAATCATCAGGGTTTTCTTCCATGGCCCTGGCTGACTCTTGGTAATGGATTTGCCAATGCAGTGAAACTTATTCAATGGTATGAGTTTACTGGTGTCTTAGGTGGTTCAGTTTGGATTTTGCTATCCAATATTCTGATTTTTATTGCAGTTAGAAATCTTTTGGATCAGGAACGCCGGAAATTTGTCAGGTCGATTGGATTCGCTCTTTCTTCGATTATTTTCCCGATTGCCTTGTCGTTATATATGTATATTAATTATACTGAAAAAGGTACCATGCAGAACGTGGTTGTTTTGCAGCCTAATATTGATCCATATACTCAGAAATTTTCAGGAATGAGAGCTGATGATCAAATCGGCAAACTCATTTCCTTAGCCGAATCAAAGATTACGGATTCGACTGATTTAGTATTGGCTCCGGAAACTGCTTTGCCAACTTTATGGGAGGATTCTCTTGCTCTTCAAAGTCGTTTAGTGCTTCCATTCAGTAGGATTATTCAGCGATTCCCGAATACTAGTTTTATCGCAGGGGCAATTACTCAGCGGAAATTCAGAAATGGTGAGCAAATTTCAAATACGGCCAGACGATCGGTTGATGGTAGATATTCTTTCGATGTTTTCAATTCGGCGGTTTTGATAGATCGGGTGGGTGCGGTTCAATTCAATCACAAGAATATTTTGGTTGCTGGTGTTGAGAAAGATCCATTTCAAGAATACTTCTCTTTTCTTCCCGATTATATGCTTGATTTAGGCGGCACGAATGGCAATTTGGCTTCAGGAAAAGAACCAAAAATTTTTGACTTGTCCGAAGGTAGAAAGATTGGACCAGTGATTTGTTTTGAATCGGTATTTGGTGAACATGTTCGCCAATTGGTTAAAAGCGGTGCCAATTACGTTGTTGTACTAACCAATGATGGCTGGTGGAAAGATTCGCAGGGAGCATGGCAACATTTTGGTTATTCCAGGATTCGGGCAATTGAAACACGCAGAAGTATTGCCCGTAGCGCAAATACAGGTATTTCCGGGTTGATTAATCAACGCGGAGATGTGCTGGTAAAAACCAATATGGATGTTTGTGATGCGGTAAGTTCAGAAATCAGGATGAACGATTCTCTTACCTTCTATGTCGGGTATGGTGATTATTTGGGCTGGATAAGTTTGTTGTTGGCGGGAATGATCGGGATTTCTCTTTTGTTTCCCGCAAGTGGTAAATGGGCATAAAAAATCCGCATTAATTCGGTTGTAAAAATCCCAGATAAATAGGATTTGAGTGCCTGACTGATCAAACTTCCAACGGTAACAACGTTACTCTCGCTTTCGCGGTACTAGGCCTGTTTTAGCAGTCAAAAGCTTACTCGGGTCAATTGTAAATGTTGAATTTTCCAAACGTAGAATTAATGCGGATAATATCTTTTGACGTATGTGGTAGAACGATTTGTTGATTCAAATATAGGCGGCTTTGATCTATAATGCAAGCAAAACATGGGTTTTAATAACATGTTCTTAATATCTGGCTGATTACCAGAATGCTTAGCAGCCCGATTTTTTTACGTCCATAACTTTTTAATCATTCCCCCGTAAAATATGGCTGATACGGTAAGCTTTCCCTTTTCTTTGTTAATTTTAGAACCCAAGAAAACATTAAAAAATAACCTCATTTTTTGTTGGATTTGTTTTGCTAAAGAAAAAAGTAGTTCTATATTTGCACGCACATTCGCAAAGGCTGAATGGGGGTCAAAAACGAAAGAATTTGACCAGTTAAATTGAAAGATTGGAATCGAATTTATTTCGTTACAATACCAAGGAGAGATGGGTGAGTGGCTGAAACCACCGGTTTGCTAACCCGACGTACGGGTCATTCTGTACCGGGGGTTCGAATCCCCCTCTCTCCGCATTTTTTTTATTGAAATTTAGTTATCGGG